>JAHBVB010000002.1:900000-1154598 GCA_019637805.1 Anaerolineales bacterium
CCGTCATCAGCGCGGCGTGCACGTAAGAATCCAGTATATAATCAGCCAGCCGCTGAAAGCTCTTGGAGAGCCCCGGGCGGGCAGCGCGAATCCGCTCTGCATAGGTCGCAGCCATTGAGGCACTATAGCACAGAAAATTGCAGACCGCACATGAAGTGCAACCCGTGTTGCAGTACGCTTCGGGTACAATTTTGTCGATCGGGCGAGTAGCTCAGTTGGTTAGAGCGCTTCCCTTACAAGGAAGATGTCGTAGGTTCGAGTCCTATCTCGCCCACTAGGGCGCCGTTAGGCGCCCTAGTATTTTTTATTATGGAAACTAGCGTTTGGTCGGTTTTTTGGGTAGCCATGGCCACCGCCGCCGCTTGCGGCTTGGGCGCGCTGCCCTTCTTCTTTGTCCACAACTTTTCCCGGCGCTGGCTGGGAATATTCGGGGGTGCAGCCAGCGGCCTGATGTTGGGAGCCTCCTTCAGCCTGATCTTTGAAGCCCTGCCGCTCTCTGTGCCGCTGCTAATGCTGGGCTCGATCGCCGGCCTGGCAGGCATACATGCCCTGAACCAACGCCTAAAGCAAGACAAGAGCGCATCACTGCAAGCTCTACGCAAATCAGCCGGCGTTAAAACCATCCTGATTTTGGCGGCCATGACCATCCATTCCTTCGCAGAAGGCATTGGCATGGGTGTGGCCTATGGCGGTGGGGAACAACTGGGGCTGCTGATCGCCGTTGCCATTGCCATTCAAAATATCCCGGAGGGTTTGGCGATCGCACTCCTGATGGTGCCGCTGGGCACTTCGCCTTTGCGGGCCGCCTGGTGGGCCATCGTCTCTTCTCTGCCCCAACCCCTCATGGCAGTGCCTGCCTTCCTGGCGGTGACCTTGTTTAAACCTGTGCTGCCCCTTGGGTTGGGGCTGGCGGCCGGCGCCATGCTGTGGATGGTCTTTGCCGAAGTATTGCCCGAGGCTCTGGAGGATGCCCCCAAAGAAGTCGTAGCCGTCGTCGTGACGCTGTCTGTCACGGCGATGATCGCCTTGCAAGCCGTCTTGGGCTGATGTCATTTGTCCCGCCCAAGGCAGGACAAACAGCAGGTGGCAAGCCAGGCCGGGCCGGCTATTCTATGGGTGCAAAGAACGCCGGAGCGAACATCTGGTACGGCCCAGCAACAAGGCTCTTTGCGGGAACGGAAGCATCACCATCCGTAGCCGAGGGCAAACTACCAGATGAGGCAACGAGCGCACCGCCGGCCAGAGGCGAACTGGTCTTAGCGAAAGCGCAAGTCAAGCCAAGCTCCGGCGTTTTCTTTATTTCTTTCTCCGGGCCGTTATCTGTGGCTGCTTGTAGAAGGTCAGGAGTTTTTCCGGCGGCGTCATTGCCACAGTCTCGCCGACAAGTTCCAATGGCAGATCAGCCAGTTTCTTGAAACGTACGCAGGATTTACCCATATCCAGCTTCTTGCCGCTGGCTTGGTAACGTTCCCTGAACCACTTCTCCGCCGCTGCATCACTGTACACGCTGTTCAAGTACAAAGCCATATAATTTTTTTGCGAAGCCAACCCGACATGGCCAAGCGGCTGGCCATTGTACGTATCCGGGAAATCCTTCAGCGGGATGTAGTATGCGATCATGCCGTAGAGCATACCTTCCTCATAGCCGGCGGGCAGGTTGTCTAAAATAACCTGGCGAACCGCGGAGATCGCCTCCCGGCGGCCTTCAGGCAATTCGTTGAGATACCCTTCCACGGTTGCCGCTTTGCTGCTGACCATACTGCACCTCCTTGTGAGTAGCCTCTCCATTATACAAAGCTGCAGCGCAGAGAAGCGTTACAATTCCGGCATGCCTGCCAAAGACTTCCTTTTCCGTGGTTCCCTGGCCCAACTGGCCCCTGAAATTCATGAACTGACACAGCTTGAAGCTGAGCGCCAATACCGCCGGCTGATCCTGATTCCCAGCGAAAGCAGCGCACCCCTGGCCGTACGCGAGGCGCTTTCCTCCGCCTTCCAGAATATTTACGCCGAAGGGTATCCCGATGAAGACACACGCTGGATGCAGGAAGCCGAGATCATGGATTACCCGGCGCGCCTCAACCACTACCGCCGTCATTCCGACCCGCGCTATTACAAGGGCGTCGAATACGCCAACCTGCTGGAAGCATTGGCCCGCCGGCGGGTGGCGGAAACCTTTGCCACTGAGGAAGTCAGCGCGGACAAGCTGTATGTGAATGTGCAAGCGCTCTCCGGTGCGCCGGCCAACAACGCCGTGTACCACGCCCTGGTGCAACCCGGGGACACGGTGATGGGCATGAACCTGCTGCACGGCGGGCACCTCTCGCACGGCTCGCCCGCCAATCGCTCCGGCAAGTATTACAACATCGTGCATTACACGGTGAACCCCGACACAGAAATGATCGATTATGAAGAGCTGGCCGAACTGGCCCTGCAGCACAAGCCACGCATGATCATTGGCGGCTTTTCATCCTATCCCTGGCCGGCGGACTGGGCCGCCCTGCGGCGCATCGCCGACTCGGTGGGCGCCCACCTGCTGGCGGATATCGCCCATGTGGCCGGCTTGGTAGCCGCCGGGGTCTATCCATCCCCGGTGGGTCACGCGCACGTGGTCACCTCGACCACCCACAAGACGCTCAACGGCCCGCGCGGCGCCATCATCCTGACGACAGACAAAAAGCTGGCCGAAAAGATCGACCGGGCCGTGTTCCCCGGCGAGCAAGGCGGCCCGCACGTGAATGTATTTGCGGGGCTGGCCCTGACCTTCAAGATCGCCCAAAGCCCGGAATTTCAGGCGCTGCAAACCCAGGTGATCGCCAACTGTGTGGCGCTGAGCGACCAACTGCAGCAGCGCGGCTTCCGCATCCCCTTTGGCGGCACGCGCAGCCACCTGACCAACCTGGACTGCAAGAGCGTGGTAGGTCCGGATGGCACGACCCTCTCGGGCGACATGGCAGCGCGCATCCTGGACCTGGCTGGCATCGTGGTCAACCGCAACACCATTCCCGGCGACCGCTCCGCCTTCAATCCGTCCGGCGTGCGTTTGGGCACTTCCTGGGTAACCCAACGCGGCTTCAACGAAAAAGACAGCCGTGAGCTGGGCAACATCATCGCCGACCTGCTGCTGGCCTGCCGCCCCTACCGGGACCGCACACAGAGCAGCCTGAGCCAGCGCGCCAGGGTGGACTTTGCCTCGCTGTGGGACGCCAAGCTGCGCGTGCGCAAGCTGGCCGAAGCCGCCGGCATTGACTTCAAGCCCAGCCAGCACGGGTATCCCCATTTCTATTATCCGGATGACAAACCAGCCGGCCAAGCCGCCTGGGTCGGCCTGGAAATCAGCGGCCCGCAGGCTCAAAGCCTGCTAAACGTGGCCGTGGCCAATGATATTGAAGCCGCCGGCCCCAAGAGCAACCTGGCGGTCACCCTGCCGACACCGATGGGCGAAGTCAACGCAGGGCTCAGCCGGCTGAGCGGCGGCCACTACCTGCTGGCGGTGTCCAAGGCGGAGTTCAGCCTGGCCGCCGAGTGGCTGCGGGCGCTCTCCGACGGTTATGTGACCCTGGACGATCAAGACCTGACCCGCACCGCGCCTGGCCCAGTGCTGGTGACCGAGAGCAAACGCAAGGTGGCGGCGCCCAAAGGAAAGCCAGCCCCGGCGCGCAAGCCCTTTGCGGTGCGCCAGCCCGCCTCCCCAACCAAGGCCTTGACTGACTTTGTCTGGCAAGCGCCGGTCGACCCGCCATTGAAGCGCACCAGGCTGCATGAAGTGCACCAAAGCCTGGGCGCCAAGCTGGTGCCCTTCGCCGGTTGGGATATGCCGCTGCGCTACAGCTCCGTGCGCGAGGAGCACCTGGCCGTGCGCCAGACCGCCGGCCTGTTTGACGTCAGCCACATGGGTGTCTACGATGCGCGCGGCCCGCAGGCCGCCGCTTTTCTCGATTCGGTATGCGCCAACGACATCGCCGGGCTGCCCGTGGGCCTGTCGGTCTATACCCATTTCCTGGACCCTGACGGCGGCGTTATCGACGACCTGCTGGTCTATCGCTTGGCCGAGGAAGACTATCTGCTGGTGGTGAATGCCGGCAACGACGACAAGAACTGGGCCTGGCTCAACGCGGTGAAGGCGGGCGAAGTGTGTGTGGACCGCCAGCAGCCGGATGCGCAAGCCTTTGGCCGCGGCGTGGCGTTGCGCAACCTGCGCGCGACCAGCTCCGGCGCTGACCAGCGCGTGGACCTGGCCCTGCAAGGCCCCAACGCCCGCAAGATCTTGCTGGCCCTGGCCGCCCCGGCCGATAAGCCGCGGCTGCGCAAGCTGAGCCGCTTTGGCGTCACCCGCGCCCACTTGGCAGGGCTGGACCTGATCGTCTCACGCACCGGCTACACCGGTGAGCAGTTCTCCTACGAGCTCTTCGTGCATCCCGACCAGGCCGTGGAGCTGTGGCACAGCCTATTCAAGGCCGGGGCCAAGCACGGCTTGCAGCCCATCGGCCTGGGGGCGCGCGACTCACTGCGCATTGAGGCTGGTCTGCCCTTATACGGGCAGGAGCTGGCCGGGCCGCACAACCTCAGCCCGGCAGATGCCGGGTTCCGCAGCTTTGTGCAGACCAACAAGCCCTGGTTCATTGGGCGCGCCGCCTTCCTGGCGGCAGATGCCAAGCGCAAACGCGAAGTGCTGCGTTTCCAGTTCCCTCCCGGAGTGCGCATGGCCCACCAGGGCGACCCGGTAACCGACGCCGAGGGCAAACAGATTGGAGAAGTCACCAGCTGCTCACTGGACCAGTTCGGCACGCTCACTGGGCAGGCCTGGGTCGACAAGAAATACGGCAAAGAGGGCACGGCCATCTTCGTCCATCAGGGCATGCATGACAAGCCGCTGGCCGCGGACGCCAAAGGCACCCAGGCCAGGGTGCTCAGCCGCTTCTAATCGTCAAGCTAACCCGCTTCTGCGATGATGCTCTGCACTTCAGCGAGTTGCTCCGCGCTCAACGGGCCGAGAGCCATCGCAGCGGCGTTCTCCTGCACTTGGGCCGCTGAACGGAAGCCGGGGATCGGCACCATGCGCTCATCCAGCGCCCAAATGTAAGCCAGCGAAGCCTGCGCCAGACTGTGACCCTTGGCGCTGAGCGCAGTGCGCACCGCTTCCAGCTGCCGCAGACGTTTGGCACCGGGACCTTCTTTGAAGCTCAGGCTGTGACGAATATCATCTGCAGGAAAGCTGGAGTCCGCAGCGAACTTGCCGGTCAGCACCCCGCGATTGAGCGGACTCTTGTTGATGCCGCCCAGGTTGAACTCCGCGCACACGGCGCGGATGCCGGGATTGTCGTGATACACATTCAGGTCGAATTGGTTGGAGGTGCAGTGTTCGCCAGCCGCAAAGATGCGGGCGCGCTCGGCGTCGTCCGTGCTCCAGCCGTACCAGCGGATCTTGCCTTCGGCCACCAACTGCTCTCCAGCACCTCCATCACTTCAGGGGCTTTCGCCATGTCATAGCTGCCGTCATGCAGCTGGTAAATGTCGATGTAATCGGTATCCAAGCGGCGCAGGCTGTTCTCACAGTCGGCGCGCAGATTGGCCAGGATCTGGTCTGGCGCGGCGCTGATCTGGCGCTGGGCTTCATCTACCAGGAAGCCGAATTTGGTGGCGATCACCACCTGCTCGCGTTTGCCTTGCAGCGCGCGGCCCAATAAGCGCTCACTGTGGCCGGCGCCGTAATTGGCGGCAGTATCAAAAAAGGTGATGCCGGCGTCCAGCCCAGCCTGAATGGCGTGCAGCGATTCGGCGTCGTCCACCTGCCCCCAGCCCGCCTGGATAACCTGCGCCCCGTTGTGTAGCGTCCAGGGGCCGCCTATGGCCCAGCAGCCCAACCCCAACGCGCTGACCTGCAACCCGCTCTTGCCCAGTGTTCGTTTCATCCGGTTCCTTCTTTCTTTAAAGCCAAGCCATTTTTGTAGATAGGCAATAATAACTGCCCCAAACGAGATGCGCTGAGAAGCGATAACCCCAGCAAGTGTTCAGCCTAGCACGCTAGCCGAGCCGCAGAAACTGGGGCATACTTTCGGGTATGCCCCTACGCGTTAAACTCACCGCCCTGACTGCCATGCTGATCTTCGCCAGCCTGGCCTGCAACACCGCCACCAGCATGCTGGCCGAACTGCTGGCAGTGCGCGACGTGGATGCTACCGTCGCCACGCAAACCAGCCCACCCCGCCCCACGGCGGAACTTACCACCCCGCCCAACCCGCACCCCGGGCCGGTGGGCCTGGGGGATGTGTACTATGCCGAGCTGGGCAATGGCGGCTACGATGTGCGCCATTACCATCTCGTGCTGGATGTGGACGTGCTGGATAACTTCGTCCGCGGTTTGGCCCATATCCAACTGACGGCAACGCAACGCCTGAGCAGCCTGAACCTGGAGCTGTACGAACTGCAAGTGGATGAGGTGCGTGTCAACGGCGAACGTGCCGAATTTCACCGGCAGGGGGTTGAGATGACGATCTTCCTGCCGCTGCCCGCCGACATGGGCGACAAGCTGCTGGTCGAGGTCCTCTACCAGGGCCGCCCAGGCGAGAGCCGGGATGACCTGCCACAGTATTCGCAGGGCTGGATCAACTACGGCCACGGGATCCTGGTAGCCGGGGAACCGACCGGCGCGTCCACCTGGTACCCAGTCAATGAACACCCCTCAGACAAGGCCACCTACAGCTACAGCGTTACCGTGGACGCCAGGTACGATGTGGCTGCCAACGGTTTGCTGACCGGCGTGGAGCAGAGCAACGGACACAGCACCTATCACTGGGCGATCGCCGACCCTATTGCGCCCTATCTGACCACGCTGGGCATCGCCGAATTTGATCTGGAAGAAAGCCGCAGCTCAGACGGCCTGCTGATCCGCAATTACTTTGGCTCGGGCGTGAGCCGAGAAGTGCGCAACGATTTCGCCCGCACGGCGGAAATGCTGGACTATTTCGAGGGCTTGTTCGGCCCCTACCCTTACGAGGCTTACGGCGTGGTGGTGCACGATATGCCGCTGAACTTCGCTTTGGAGACTGCCACGTTGTCCGTGTTTGGCAACAGCTTCACCGATGAGTATGTGGTGGTGCATGAGTTGGCCCATCATTGGTTCGGCAACGCGGTAGGGCTGAAGCAGTGGCAGGATATCTGGCTGAATGAGGGCTTTGCCACTTACGCCAGCGACCTGTGGAACGAACACACCGATGGCCGCCCAGCCATGGAGCGCAACATCCGCTCCACCTATGAAAGTCTGGCCGCCTATGCCGCCTACAACCAGAGCTTTACCGGTGACCCGGGGGCCAACTGGCTGTTTGATTACGCCAGCGTCTATGCGCGCGGCGGCCTGGTGCTGCACGCCCTGCGACTGGAGATTGGCGATCAGGCTTTCTTCGAGACGCTGCGCACTTACACGACGCGCTTTGGCGGCGGCAATGCCAGCACGGCAGACTTCATCGCCACCACCGAAGAGGTGGCCGGGCGGGATCTGGGCGCTTTCTTCGATGCCTGGCTGTATCAGCTCGAGTTGCCAGACATCCCCCAGATGGGTCTGTACGCCGCCGATTACCAAGAATAAACCCGCCAACGGGCTAACCCAGGCTGGCCTAGCTTTCGGGGAAGACCACGTCGTCTTTGCCGGAGAGTTTCTCCAGGATCTTTTCGCTGACCAAGTCCAGGTGCTGAGGGCGTTTGACGAAGTCCAGATCGCCCGAGGGCACGGTCAGCACCGGGCACAGGTCGAAGTCCGCCATCCACTCCCAGTAAAAGCGATCGAGCAGATCGAGGTACTCACGACTGATGCCGGTTTCCATGGCGCGACCGCGCAGGCGAATACGCTCCAGCAGAGCGTCCACCGGGGCGCGCAGGTAGACCAGCAGGTCCGGCTTGGGCAGGTGATCAATCACCAGGTTGTAGACGCGGCGGTAGGTGTCCAGGTCTTCGTCGTTGAGGTTGCCCAGCTCGTTGAGCGCCCGGGCAAAGATGTGATAGTCCTCATAGATGCTGCGGTCCAGAATGTAGGACTGAGCGGCCTGGTGGGCGGCGATGTGCTGCTCAGAGCGCTGGCCCAGCAAGAAGACCTGCAGGTGGAAGGCCCAGTTGCGCATATCGCCGTAGAATTTGCCCAGGTAGGGATTCTTCTCGATGGTCTCGAAACCGGAAGACCAGCTGAGCTTTTCGCTCAGTTTTTTGGTGAGGGAAGTTTTGCCGGCCCCAATATTCCCGGCGACAATGACAAGACGTTTGGCGGCCATGCGGCTATTTTCCTACAGAATCGGTTATCTCACCGATCAAAGTTGGCGAAGGTCAGGGAGTTGCCCGAGCAGCGGCGGCTTGCTGGGCACGGCGCATGACCGCAACTGCGATCAGGCCGAGCAGCGCGCCGCTCAGGGCGATGATCACCAGGGCAATACCCAGCAAACTCTCGTAGTTGGCTTCTGGCTGGAAGAGGCGCATGAGTGCGGCATAGGGGAAATGCAAGGTCAGCGGCAGCAGCCAGCCTGCCAGGGCCGCCCACAGATATAGCCAGCCGGAGTGCAGACGCTGGCCCAGGCGGTACACCACGGCGACCAGAAGCGGCGTGGTGATGAGCACTTGCAGCGTTTGAATACCGAGAAAGGCCAAGCTGCCCGCCCAAGGCCGTGCCAGGTCCACGCCTAGCGGGGCCAGCAAATACATGGCGCCGAGGAACATGACCATCAGCAAGCCGATCCCGAGGGGCATGAGCCACTGCAGCAGGAATGAAAAGAACAGCGTCCACCAGAACGAAGAGCGCATACTGCAACCTCCCGCTTTTTATGAGAACTGGATGGTGAACATTATATAATGGGGCAAGGAGCCGCGATGAGCGCTGAGAAACAACCTTTCCTGCAATCCCGTTACGCTTTAGCGGGGGCCGTGGCTGGCGCTGCGGGGTTTGGAACTTTTCTGATCATCCACCACTTTTTGATCATGCCGATTTGGTTCATTGCCGGGTTCGGGATCGTGGTGGCGATCCCCACCGGCCTGCTGGTGGGCTGGGCCTTTGAGGCCATGCAGGCCCGCCTGCCCCGCAACCCGTATCTGGCGATCATGATCTTCTCGACCCTGCTGACTCTGGTACTGGCGGCCTCTTTTGTGGTGAGCAGTTGGCAGCGGCCGCTGACCGACTTGCTTTTCGGTGGCAACCGGGTTTTGCCCGGGTTTGAGGCCGAGCTGGCTTCACGCTTTGCCATAGATCTGTTCCTGGTCTCCGCGCTGAGCGGTGCGGCGCTGGGCTGGTTGCTGGGCCGCAGCAAGCAAGCCGTCGGGCGCATGACGGTTGCCGCCCTGGCTTTTGCCGCCGGCCCGGGACACAACGTGCCGGTCTTCCCCAACACCAGTGGCGCAGCTACCATGTGGATTCTGACCCTTGGGACTATTTTGGCAGCGGCGTTAAGCTTTGGCACAGTGCTATGGTTGGCGAATCGCAAAAAATCCTAGCCGCCACCGACGACTTGCTGTTTTCACCATACTTGAGGGAGTTTATACTAGTACCTAGAGGTGCTGTGATGATCATACGAGTTTCTGTTACCCTCCTGCTTGCTTTGGCCCTGGCCGCCTGCGGCGCCAGCCAAACCGGTCCGGATATTGAGATTATCGCCACGGACGTGGCGGGCACGCTGCAAGCAGCCTCCACCAATACGGCCGCGGCAGCCAGCCCAACCAGCGAACCGGAACCGAGCGCCACCACGGCGCCCCCCACCCCGATCCCCAGCAACACGCCGGAAAGCAACCGCATCAATTTCTCCACAGGAGCCACGCAGGGCACGGTGACCGGGCAGGTGCAAGCCAACCAGACCCGCAGCTATATGGCCGGCGCGGCCCAAAACCAGATCATGATTGCGCAGCTATTCACCCCGGCCGGCAACGCGGTGCTGGAGGTCGTGGGGGCGGATGGCACAGTGCAGCTGCCAGCGTCGCGCGGCTGGAATTCGTTCCGCAGCCTGCTGCCCAAGACACAGGACTACGAGTTCCGTGTAGTGGGCGGGAACAGCACCCAAGACTTCACCCTGAGTGTGACCTTTGCCGTGCCAGTACGCTTTGCCTCGGGCGCAAGCAGCGCAACCTATGATGGCCGCACGGCGGATGGCAACCCTGTGACTTATACGGTGTACGCCCAGGCCAATCAGGATCTGTATGTGACTCTGAACACCAATTCCAGCGATGCGGCGCTGACGGTCTGGGGCTTTGATACGGGCACGCCCTATGTGCGGGCGCAAAACGGCGTGACGAATTACAGCCTGGACCTGCCGCAAACACAGTTTTACATCATCGAAGTGGTGCCGCAAGCTGGACGTGTGGTCGATTACCAGATCAAAATTGAAGTGAAGTAGCCATTCAGTAAGCGATGCTACAAGGGCGCATAGCCGTGCGCCCCAACGGAAAACTCCAAAAGAAGGGTTGTACAAAAAAAAGAGGCGGCCAATTGGCCGCCTCTTTCTTTGAGGTTCTACCGCTACGGGCTAACGTTGGCGATGACAGTCCACTTGGCAGAGTTTATGCCATCCAACTGAACAGTGATGACCGCTGGATTGCTGCTGCTCACCTGGTGCGACCAGTTGTTGTTACAGATCACATTGTCCGTCGCGCCGGGCGCAGTCAGCTTGACCTTCTCCGGCTGGCTCGTATCGCATTGGAAGGCGATATCCACTTCAACTGAATTAGAGCCGCTCAGCCCCTGCACCTGAATGGTGATGCGATGAACGTTATTGCCGGAGACGGTATCGCTGATCGACTTATTGTCCGTATCATTGGCATCCAAGATGAGCACATAGTTGCTCACCGGACCGCCACTGCCTCCCCCACCGCCCCCGCTGCTACTGCTGGTGGCGGTGGCCTGCGGCGGCGGAGCCGCTGGCGCGACCACAGGCAAATCACTCGGGATCTCTCCCTCAATAAAATCGGCAGAGATCCAGCCTGAAGTATTGCGGAAGCTGACCTGGTACCAGGTCCCTGCTTGATTGACGCCTGTCAACTGCAACGTTTCGCCCCCGGAAACCACTGTGATAACGGGATAAGCTGTGGAATCCCCGGTGCGCAGATTGACATCACGCGAGGTGGTGATGGGCACTGGGGTGGCTTCAGCTTCTGTCGGCGCCTGGGTGGGTTCCGGCGTGGCTTGTGCCCCAGCAGCAGCCGTTTCCAGCGAGCTGATCTGCTGGGTCTGGGCGATGCCGGTGGCGATGGCCGCGTCGGTATTGCCGCCACAGGCGGCAAGGAGCAGTACTGCGACTACTGCGAAAACGAGTAAAGCCGTCTTGTTACGCATGGCGAATCCTCCTGGGATCGATTATGCCTAGCCAAGTTTGTAGCTGAATTTGGCTACAAGCAGAACGATGAGAAGCATGGGTTGGTTACTGCCTAATACGAAGAGAACTTGCTAAAAAAAGAGCCCCAATTGGGGCTCTTTTCACTCAGCATTCACTGTAGCTACAGCTATAGCATTTCTTGCAGCCCTCGGTGTTCACCAGCGTACTGTGGCCGCATTCCGGGCACAATTCGCCCACGGCGGCAAAGGCGCCGGGCGCAGCCGTGCTGCGCCCGCCGGCCTGCTTGGCAGCGGATGGCGCCGGGGCGGCTGCGGGGGCCGCATCGGCGGCTTCTTCGCTGTCGGCCAAGTACTGATCTAACGCCTGGCTGACCCCGTCGGGCAGGGAGCGCACTTTGCGGGGGCCGAGGCCCAGCTGGCGGTCGCCGCCCAGGCCGGAGAGCTGGTTACGAATCTCGATCAGACGTTGGCGGGGCGAGATGGGCGAAGCCAGGCGCAGGATATAAGAGATCAGGCGGCCGATGGCCTCGGAGACGGCTGCGGTTTCGGAGCCAGCCTTGGCACTGGTGATGAAGGCTTCGAAAGGCTGCTCGTCGCCGTTCTTGTTGACGGTAACGAACACGGTGCCCAGCGGGGTCTCGGTCTTATAGGTGGAGCCGTGCAGCACGCCAGAGCGCGGCTTGCGGCTTTCATTCCATAGAGGTTCGGCTGCGGCGGCCGCGGGTTCCTTGGACTTGGCAGTGGCATACGTTTCCAGCACGACCTTGTCGCGTGAGCCGGTCACGTAGACGGTAATGCCCTTGGCGCCCAGTTCCCAGGCCAGCATGTAGGCGGTGGCTACATCGTCTTCTGTCGCGCCGGCGGGGAAATTGACCGTCTTGGAGAGGCTATTGTCTACGAAGGCCTGCAACGCGCCCTGCATACGCACGTGCGCCTCAGCAGTGATGTCGGCGGAGACGACGAAGGTATCTCGCAGCGCGGCGGGCAATTCCTTCACATTATGGCAGCTACCCTCGGCGACGACCTGCTCGATGATCTTCTTGCGCGTCTTGGCATCCAGGCCGCTCTTGTTCAGCGCCGCTTCGAACATTGGGCTGGTGTAAGTCAAGGTCAGGTCCTTGCCGTTGTCGTTGACATGGCGCAGGTACGCCAAGGCGAAGACCGGCTCGCAGCCGTAGCCTTCGCAGCCGGAGACGGTGGCGATGGTGCCGGTGGGGGCGATGGTGGTTTGCGCCGCATTGCGGATGCCGTGCTGCTGGATGCCGCTGACGATCTCATCCCAATTCAGCGTCGGGCGGCCGTAGTCGTGCTGGTAGCTGCGCAGCGGCACCGGCGGCTGCCAGGTCATCTTCTTGCCGTCATATATGCTGCCCTCAATGGCCGTGAAAGGGCCGCGCTGGCGGGCCAGCTCAATGCTGGTCTGCATGCTGTGATAACGCACGAACTCCATCACCTGAGCGCTGAACTCCTGCGCCTCCTCAGAGCCATAGCCGATACCCACATGGTAGAGCAGGTCGGCCAGGGCCATGATGCCCAGACCGATGCGGCGGGCATTCAGGGCCGCTTCACGCAGCTGCGGCACGGCGGGCACGTAGGCGTTCTCTTCCACCACATCGTCCAGGAAGCGCGTGGAGAGCACTACGGTCTGGCGCAGCTTCTCCCAGTCCACGGTTCCCTCCGGGCCAAAATGCTGGGCCAGGTTGATCGAGCCCAGGCAGCAATTCTCGTAAGGCCCGAGCCATTGCTCCCCGCAGGGGTTGGTGGCTTCCAGCGGGTAGAGGTGCGGCACGGGATTGCTGCGATTGGCCGCATCCAGAAACAGGCAGCCCGGCTCGCCGTTGTGGTGCGCCTGGCGCACGATCTTGTCGAACAGCTCGCGGGCCTTGACCGTCTTGTAGACCTTGATCGGCAGTCCAGCCGCCTCGGCTTGCTCCAACGTGCCGTCGAAGCCCTTGGTGGCCGGGTCGGACACATCGATGAAGCGCAGGTCCCAGTCGGCGTCGTCGCGCACGGCACGCATGAAGGCATCAGTGATGCCCACGGAAATGTTGAAGTTGGTGATCGAGTTCTCGTCGGTTTTGCAGGTGATGAACTCTTCTACATCCGGGTGGTCGCAGCGCAACACGGCCATGTTGGCCCCGCGGCGCGTGCCGCCCTGGGCGATCTCGCCGAAGGCCTGGTCGTAGACGCGCAAGAAACCGACCGGGCCGGTAGCGCGCCCGGCCGAGGTTTTGACGTGCGCATCCTTGGGGCGCAGACGAGAGAAGGAGAAGCCGTTGCCGCCGCCAGTCTGCTGGATCAGGGCTGCGTCGCGCAGCGTCTGGAAGATGCCAGACTGCTGGCGGCCCATATCGTCACTGATCGGCAGCACAAAGCAGGCGGCCAGCTGGCCGATGGGCGTGCCGGCGCCAGTGAAGGTCGGCGAATTGGGCGTGAAGCGCTGTGAGCCCAACAGGTCGTAAAATTCCGCGCCCACCTTGAGGGGATCGCTGCCCCACTGCGCCTCGACCTTACCGACATGGTAAGCCACCCGCCAATAGGTCTCCTCGACCTTTTCCACCGGCTTGCCGTCCTGGCCGCGGCGCATGTAGCGCCGCTTAAAGACCTCTAGGGCGTTGTCGCTCAGTTTGATCCGCTTGAGCGACTTGGGCAGCTGCGGGGTCGGCAGCAGGCCGTCGGTGTCTGAGCTCTTGGTCGGTTTGGCTTCCTTCAACATGGTCGTTCTCCTGTTGTAGTCATACGTAGAGACAAAAACACCCGCCTCTGCAGCCAGCAGAGTGGGTGCAGGTTCAGCTTAACTGGCTTCGATGAGTTGGTCGACTTCCTTCCGGATAGTGTGCAGATCGTTCAGCCCCAGGTACACCAGGGCGAAGCGAATGTAAGCAATCTCGTTGAGTTCTTTCAGCCCGGCGATGACCATATCTCCCACCACGCGGGACGGCACTTCCGGCTTCTCCATTTGCATCAAGGCTGTTTCAATGTTGCCCACCAAATAGTCAATGTCCGCCGCCGAGACCGGCAGCTTGACGCAGGCCAACTGCACGCTGTGGGTCAGCTTGTCGCGATTGAACTCTTCACGCCCCCCATCCTTCTTGATCAGCATCGGTGCAGCCAGGACCGGGCGCTCGTAGGTGCTGTAACGCTTGCCGCAGTTCTTGCACTCCCGGCGGCGGCGAATGCCACCGCGCGCGTCATGAGTGGTGTCGATCACCTTGCTGCCTTCTTGGTCCGGATCTTTACAATGCGGGCACTGCATTTGACGAATTGACCTCTTCTTCATCCCCTACATATGGGGGAACTCTCCAAAAACTCCCGATATTTGGGCGGAAAGTTCGCCATTCTAGCATGCCGCCACCAAGGGATACAAGCGTTTTATGTCCCAACTTTGGCCGCCTGACAAAACTTTTAGGTTCACGTCAGGTTAACGTATGAAAACAACAAAAAAGCACCGTGTCGACTATGCCGACACGGTGCTTTATTTCGCAGCGCGCCCGGGGAGGAAGGGTCCGGGCGGCCGCGGCTACTTGCCTGCTCGTTTGCGCAAGAAGGTGGGGATATCCAAATCTTGCGGGTTGAAAGAAGCCGGTTCGAACTGGTCCTGGTCCACCGGCAGATTCTCCCGCTGGGCGGGCTCACCGTGGGGTTGAGAGGCGTTCTCGCGCGGCGGCTGGGTACGCAGCATGCGGCGCGGCATGCCTTTGCGGTCAAAGCCAGTGGCGATGACAGTGATGCGCAGCTTGTCTTCGGGCATATCCGGATCAATCACCGCACCGAAGATCAGGTTGACATCCGGATGGGCGGTTTCCTTGATGATCGCCGCGGCGTTATTGACCTCGAACAGCGACAGGTTGGGGCCACCGGTGACATTGAAGAGGATGCCACGCGCGCCATCAATCGTGATGTCCAGCAGATTGCTGGTAATGGCCGCTTCGGCAGCTTCCTGGGCGCGGTTCTCGCCGCTGCCTTCGCCCACCGCCATCAGGGCGGCGCCGCCCTCAGACATAATCGTGCGCACATCGGCAAAGTCCAGGTTGATCAGGCCGGGGACCGTGATCAGCTCGGAAATGCCCTGAATACCCTGGCGCAGCACATCATCAGCTACCTTGAAGGCGTCCGTCAAGCTGGAGCGCTTCTCGACCACATGCAAGAGGCGGTCGTTGGGGATCACGATCAGCGTGTCGACGTGGTCTTTGAGATTGGAAATGCCGACTTCGGCATTCTGGCCGCGGCGGGCGCCTTCAAAGCTGAAGGGTCGCGTGACCACGCCGATGGTCAGCGCCTTGGCCTCACGGGCCAGCTTGGCCACCACCGGGGCGGCGCCAGTTCCGGTGCCGCCGCCGATGCCGGCGGTGACGAAGACCATGTCGGCGCCGTTCAGTACCTGCATCAGCTCGTCAGCGGATTCCTCAGCGGCCTTGCGGCCGGTTTCCGGGTCGCCGCCCGAGCCCATGCCGCGGGTCAGCTTGTCCCCAATGCGCACCTTGGTATCAGCATTGGAGAGCAGCAGCGCCTGGCCGTCCGTGTTCACAGCCACGAATTCAATGCCAGGCATGCCTTGTTCGATCATGCGGTTGATGGCATTGCAGCCACCCCCGCCAACGCCCACAACTTTAATGCGGGCAAACGATTCCACGTGATTCTGAGACTTCATTCCTTCCTCCGTACTCACAAACCTTGAGTGTAGGCGGTTTCTTTAAGGTTGCGCTTGCTTAAACCTTAAAAAATTCGCTTCCACTAGGGCAAGAATCGTCGGGCGACGTTCTTGATCTTTTCCCAATCCAGCCCGACTGGCGAATGTCCATTGTCGGACTCTTGCCGCGGGGTAACTTCATTCATCAGCACCGCCCAGCGCAGCAGGCCGACGCTGGTGGCAAAGGCCGGCGACTGCAGCTTGTCGACCATGCCGGTCAGCTTGTCCGGCTTGCCCAGGCGCACCGGCATGTTGAGCACGCGCTCCGCCAACTGGGGCATACCGCGCAGCGCGCCGGAACCGCCGGTCAGCACCAAGCCGGCCGGCAGCAGGCTCTCGTCGAAAGTCGAGCGTTTGATGCCCTGCTGTACCAGCGAGAAGATTTCCTCCACCCGGGCCTCGATGATCTCGGCCATCTGGTGGCGGTTGATCTCGATCTGCTCTTCGCTGCCAAAGGATTTGACCGCAAAGGTGTCACCGGGGTCGATCTCGTCCGGCAGGCAATGGCCGTAGCGGATCTTGATGTCTTCGGCCTGCGAGAAGGGGATGCGCAGGCCATGTGCAATGTCAGAGGTGATGTGGTTGCCACCAACCGAGATGACCATGGTGTGCCAAACTTCGCCCTCTACCAGGATGGCTACGTCTGTCGTGCCGCCGCCGATGTCACAGATGACCACGCCCATCTCGCGTTCCGTGGGGGTCAACACCGCCTCGGCAGAGGCCAGCGGGTTGAGCACGAACTGGCTGACGCCCACGCCGGACTGCGCCACACACTGGCGCAGGTTATCCACCGTGGAGGCGGCGGCGCTGATGATATGCGTTTCGACTTCCAGGCGATAGCCATGCATGCCGACCGGGATGGCGATGCCCTCCTGCCCGTCCACATTGAAGTTGCGCTGGATGACATGGATGACCTCACGGTTGTGCGGCACGGGCACGGCCCGAGCGACTTCAATGGCGCGCGCTACGTCGGCATGCGTGATCACCCGGCCGGCGATGCCGACCGCGCCGCGGTTGTTCTGCGAGCTGATGTGCGAGCCCGCCAGGCTGACCAAGGCTGAGGTGATTTCCAAGCCGGAACTGCGTTCCGCCTTGTCGATCGAGTGGCCGATGGCGCGAGTGGCGGCGTTGATGTCCACCACCGTGCCTTTGCGCACACCCTGGGACGGCTCAATGCCCACGCCCAGCACGCGCACACGCCCGTCATTTTCCACGCGGGCGACGATGGTACAGATTTTGGTGGTGCCGATGTCTACACCGACGACGATAGGTGCGGCCATGATTAATAGTCCATTCGATAGTATGGCGCATGCAGTTCGGCCACGCTGATTAGGGTCGGGGCCAATCTGCGGCTGGCCAATTCTGCCAAAATTGAGCGATAGACGGCCATGCGCTGAACGATGTCGGCGCCGTCCTGCCCAAAGAAAGCCTGCCAGCCACCCGGGTCGGTCCAGCCAAACCCATGCGTGGCATCGTAAATCAGCGGGGCGCCTTGCGGTGCGATCTGGCTGAGGATCTTGATGGCAGAGACCATCTCGAAGCGCAGCAACTGGTGGCGACCGTATTGGTCGGTCTTCATCAGCGGCGGCGCGCTGATGGCGCTGACCTGCACCAGACCTTCACCGCCCTGCTGCGGAGTAAAGGCTACACCGGCCGCATCCACCCACACGGTCAGGCCAGCTTGCTGCCAGGAGAGCACTGGTTCGCGTTCGACTACACGCACGGTCAGCCTGGAGGGGAAGCCGACAGTAACAGACACGCGCTCCAGCTCAGGGAACTGGGTCTGCAGCACCTGCAGCAACTCATCCGGTTGGATGCTGAAGATGGAAGCGCCAGCCACGCGCAGCGCAGTGTTCACCGCGGCGGCATCCAAGCGCTGGGCGCCTTGCAAACGGATCTCCGAGACGGTGAAAGCCGAACTGAAGCCCATCAGGTAGAGCAGAGCCAAGCAGCCGAGGACCAGCGCAGCCGAAATGACCCGGGCGCCGACCCGCACGGCGGGTAGCACCGGCAGGCGCAGCTCTGCGCCCAGTTCACCCAGCTTCAAGTAACGCGGCCGGCGGGAGCGCACGGAGCTGGCCGCCTGGCGGCGATCCAATTCGGGGTTGCGCGCCACCATTTGCGGACCGCTGGCCACCGAATGGGCGCTGACGCCAAAGGCGTTGCGCTCCACCAGCGGGCGGCCTTCGCGGCGCTGCAAACGGCGCGAGCGTACCTGTTGGGCGCGGGTCATAGAGCCTTCCGCCATGACTAGCCTCCCCTCGTGTAATCAAAACGCTGCGCGCCGCGCTGGGCGTGCCGCTCCAGGGCCAGCTCAATAAGCCGGTCCACCAATTCGCCGCCGGGGATGCCGCTGGCCGCCCACAGTTGCGGATACATGCTGATTTGAGTGAAACCCGGCAAGGTGTTTAATTCGTTCAAGTACACTTCGCCACTCTCCTGATCCAGAAAAAAGTCCACCCGCGCCAACCCGGCCAGGTCCACAGCTTTATAAGCCTGGATCGCCAGGGCGCGAATACGCTCGGCGGTCTCGGCGGGGATATCTGCCGGGATGGCGCTGCGCGAACGCTCGTCATGGTATTTGGCCTCGTAGCTGTAAAACTCGGCCTCGGGGATGATCTCCCCGCACTGCGAGGCCTGCGGCTGATCGTTGCCCAGCACAGCCACCTCGATCTCACGCACCTTGTGGCCCTTCTGCACCACCATACGCCGGTCGTATTGAGCGGCATAGAGCAATGCCTCGACCAGATCGGAACGGCTATGAGCTTTGCTCACGCCTACGGAGGACCCCAGGTTGGCCGGTTTGATAAACAAGGGGTACTCGCCGGCGCTCTCGGCTACACGCACTGCCGTCTCAATATCGTTCTCCACTTCAGAACGCAGGATAAGAACTGTATTGACCACCGGAATGTTATTGGCGCGCATCACATCGGCGAACAGAGCCTTATCCATGCCGGCCGCGGAACCCAAAACACCGGCGCCCACGTAGGCCACGCCGGCCATTTCGAGCAGGCCCTGCAGGGTGCCATCCTCGCCAAAAGTGCCGTGCAAAACGGGGAAG
Organism: Anaerolineales bacterium; assembly: GCA_019637805.1. Taxonomy (NCBI): domain Bacteria; kingdom Bacillati; phylum Chloroflexota; class Anaerolineae; order Anaerolineales; species Anaerolineales bacterium. The sequence continues at coordinate 919,045 of JAHBVB010000002.1, forward strand.
ACCACATCCAGTTCGCCCAGCGTTTGCAAGCGCTCGTCGGTCTCAATGCGCTTGAGGCCGCGGCGCGTCGGATCGGGCAGCAAGGTGGCCGGCTGCAGGCCGGCGCTGTCCTCGGCTTGCAGCGCGGTCAAAACGTCCGCGCCGGTCCACCAGTCGCCCTGCTTGCTGATGCCCACTTGGATGACCTGGTACTTGGCGGGGTCGAGCATAGACAGCACGAATTTGGCCGACATTAGCGACACTGCGTGCTCGCCAGACCGTCCGCCAAAAACCACCGCCACGTTCAACTTGCTAGCCGTCATTCCCAATCACCGATCAACTCCACTTCCAGTTGCAATTCCACGCCGGACTGGTCTTTGACCGCCTGGCGGGCTTGCTGAATAAGTGCATACACATCCTCGGCGCGCCCCCCGCCGCGGTTGAGGAAAAAGTTGGCATGCAGCGGGCTGATCTGCGCCTGACCCTGCTGCAAACCCTTGAGGCCAGCCGCTTCGATCAGGCGACCGGCGCTATCGCCCGGCGGGTTCTTAAACATGGAACCCATGCTGGCCCCGGGCGGTTGTGTCAGGCGGCGGTAGGCATTGAAGCTCTCCATCGCACTGCGGATCTCCGCTTCGGGCACCGGATTCAACCGCAACCGGGCGGCCAAGACCACCGCCTGCCCGGGATGGGCCTTGAACCAACTGGTGCGGTAGCCATAAGCCATCTGCTCAGCCGTCCACGTTTGCCTGCCCTGTGTACAGTGCAAGATGTCTGCCAACTCCAGCACCGCAGCCGTGTCGCCGCCGTGGGCGCCGGCGTTGCCGGCCACGGCCCCGCCCAGGCTGCCGGGGATGCCGGCGGCCCATTCCAGACCGCCCAGGCCCTTGGCGGCCGCCTGGCGGGCGATCACGCCCAGCCCGGCCCCCGATTCGGCCCAGACCCCTTGGTCATCGAAGACGACTTGGTTGGCCTGGTTCAGCAGCACCACCTGGCGCACACCTGCATCGCTGACCAGCACGTTGGAGCCGCCGCCCAGAACAATGAAAGGCAGCTCCAGGTCCCAAAGCGCCTGCGCGCTGGCAGCCAGCTCATCGGCGCTGCTGGCCAGCACGAGCGCATCGGCCGCCCCGCCCAGGCGCGCTGAGGTATAGCGCGCCAGCGGGTGCTGCTCGCGCAGACGCTCGCCAAAGGCGGCTCTCAGGGCATCCAGGGGCAAGGTAACGGCCATAGGCTGCATCAGATCTTCTTGACGCGCTGCACGATGCGCTGCAAGACCTCACGGGTGGCTTCATCTTTGCTCAGGTGGCTGCCCGGCTTGCGCGCTTTGGCCGCAGCCTGGGATTGTTTGGCCTCTACGACTTCAGGGTAGGCCACCACAAAGGGCGTCAGGACAAAAGTCTTCTGGCGTTGCTCAAGCATGCTTGCTCTCCTTTTCTTGCAATTGGCGGAAGATGCGTTCACTGAGAAGAATGGCGTCTCCGGCGGACATGATCAGCAGCACATCACCGGGCTGCAAACTAGACTCAAGGCGGGCCTGGGTCGCGTCCAAGTCTCCGGCCCATTCGACCGCCGGATGCTGAACCGCCCCCACGATGGCATCCAAATCAAAGCCCGGCGGGCTCTGCTCGCGGGCGGCGTATACGTCGGTGACCAGCACCTGGTCGGCATCGCCGAAGGTGACCGCGTACTGCTCACGCAGTGCGCCGGTGCGGCTGTAGGTGTGCGGCTGCCAAACCGCCACCAGCCGGCGGCCAGGGTAGCGCGCCTTGGCCGCCGCCAGGGTGCTGCGTATCTCGGCGGGATGGTGGGCGTAGTCATCCACCACCAGCACCCCACCCACTTCGCCACGCAGCTCAAAGCGCCGCGAAGTGCCGCGGAAGTCTGCCAGGGCCAGCGCCGCCTCGGCCGGGTCCAAACCCAGGGCATGTGCCGCGGCCAGGGCGCCCAAAGCATTCTGCGCATTGTGCAGCCCAGGCACCTGCAAGCTCACCGGGGCCAAAAGCTCACCGCGATACATAGCCTCAAAGCGATAGCCAAGCCCTTCCTGTGAGACCAGCTGCTGTGCGCTGTAATCCGCTTCGTGGCTATACGCATAATAGCGGGTTTCAAGGCCTCGGCTCTGAGCATAGTCTCCCAAGGCTCTCGCGCCGGGGTCGTCGGCACAAGCCAGCAGCATGCCGCCAGGCTGGATGCGCTCCACAAACTTCTGGAACGCCTGCATGAAACTATCCGGCGTAGGGAACATGTCCGGATGGTCGTGTTCTACGTTGGTGACCAGGGCCAACTGCGGCGCCAGCCCCAGGAACATATAGTCGTACTCGTCAGCTTCGACCACAAACCAGCGTCCCGCCCCGGCAGCCGCGTTGCTGCCCAGGTTGGCGGCCGGGCTGCCAATAATGTAGCCGGGCCGCTGGTTGAGCGCAGTGAAAACCCAGGCCAGCATGGCGGTGGTGGTCGTCTTGCCATGCGAGCCCGCTACGCCGATCACCTGTTGCTCAGCCAGCAGCTGGCCCAGGAAATCGGCCCGCTTGTAGACCGGCACGCCCTTGGCATGGGCGGCCTGCACCTCGACATTGTCATCGCCTACGGCGGAGGAGCGCACCACTTGCGCCGCCCCGTTCACATTTCCTGCCGCATGACCGATGTGCACAGTCGCCCCGGCGCGGCGTAAAGCCTGCGCCAGCGGGGAGTCCTCGCGGTCGGAGCCGGTCACAGCCTGGCCGCGTTCCAACAGGACGCGGGCGATGGCGGACAAGCCTGTGCCGCCAATGCCGATGAAGTGTGTGGCGCCATTCATATCACCACCACCATCACGAAGGTGAAGGCCACCGCCACCGCGAAATAAATGGCGGGCACACCCAGGATGGCCGGCGCCATGAAGACCATCAGGTTGACCAGTTCCGGCCCGGGAGCCACTACCCAATCAAAGGGGTAGCCCGACTGGTGCAGGTAGTACAGCAGCGAGCCGAACAGCACATAGCCATTCAACGCGCCGGCCAGGCCGCCCAGCAACGAGTCTTCAAAGCGCTGGCGCAGCACCACCTCAGACAATTGGCGCAGCTTGGGGCTTTGGTAGCCGAAGAAAGCAAAAATGATCACCACCGCGGCATGCACGTAAAAGACGCGGCCTGGGCCGCCCGCATCCATATAAGGTTTCATGAACGGCACATACTGCAAAAAGACGGTGATGACGAAGATCGCCAAGATCAGGCTGAAAGTGACCAGCACTTCTTTGGACCAGCCGCGGATAAAACCCACGAAGGTGAAGATGCCGATCAGGAGCCAGAACAGCGTTTCCAGAGAGATCATGCTTGCGACCCTCCCAACTGGCGCAGCTGCGCCGCGATGTGCTGGGCCGCCTGTGGGGCGGCCAGCTGGGCCATGGCGCGGGCCAGCTGCTGTAGCCGCGGCTTATCTTCGATCAGGCCGATCACAGTGCCAGCCAGTGAAGCGGCCATGTCTTCGTCGGCCAGGACCACGGCCGCGCCGCGCGCCTGCAAAAAGCCTGCGTTGACGTGTTGCAGGTGTTGCTTGAACGGGATCGGCACCAGCACGGCCGGCAAGCCGAAGTGCGGCAGCTCGCCCAGAGTGGATGCGCCCGCCCGGCACACGGCCAGGTCAGCGGCAGCGAAGGCCGCGCCCATGTCGTCATGCAAATAAGGGAAGGCGTGATAGCGGGCGGCCAGCTCGGCGGGCAGTTGGGCGCGGGCAGCTTCTACCTCGGTCCAGTTGCCCTGGCCGCTAATGTGCAAAACTTGCATGCGGGCCAGCAGTTGGGGCAAGGTGGCCAGCGCGGCGCGGTTGATCGACTGGGCGCCTTTGCTGCCACCGAAGACCAACAATACGGGCAGTGACTTCTCCAGGCCAAAATGCTGCAGGGCTGCCGGACGCGTCCAGCGCGTGACCTCCGGACGCAGCGGGTAGCCAGTCACCACCACCCGCTCGGGGCGGCGGAAGTAGGCCCGGGCTTCTTCAGCCACGACGGCGATCGCATCCGCAAAGCGGGCGATCAGGCGCAGAGTGAAGCCCGGCTGAATATCCGGCACGAAGGCCAGCGTGGGCGTGCGCCCGGCGGCCAGCGCCACCGGGGCGGCCACGAAACCGCCAGTAAAGAAGAGCACATCCGGACGGAACTCGGCCAGCAGGTGGCGGGCTGCCAGGTAGCCCCGGGCCAGCTGCCACAGGTTGCCGGGCAGCGCCAATAGGCCCACGCCATGCAACCCAGCGGCGGGCAGGCTGCGCAGTTGGTAGCCGGCACGCGTCACCAGGTCGTGCTCCATGCCGCCTTCACCGCCAACCCACAGCAGCTCCACGTCTTTACTGCCCAACTCTTGAAGCACGGCGAGAGCGGGATACACCCCACCCCCGCTCGCTCCGGCGGCCACGAGTAGTCGCATCCAGAGTCCTTTCTTCCTCTACACTTTGTTCACGCGAGGCGCGTGAAATACTCATCAAAATACCCAGGGCTGCCAGGTTGGTCACCAGGCTGGAACCGCCAAAGCTGATCATCGGCAGCGTGTTGCCGGCAAAAGGCACCAGGCCGACCAACACGGCCATATTGACGCTGGCTTCCAGGGCGATCCACAGAGCGATACCGCCGGCCAGCAACGAACCGAACATATCCGGGGAGCGCCGGGCGATCACCAGCCCGCGCCACAGAATGAGGGCATACAAACCCAGGGTCAGCAGCACACCAAACAGGCCCAGTTCCTCGCCGATCACGGCGAAAACGCTGTCGGTGGGCGGCACAGGCAGGCCGGTCAACTTGGCGGTGGATTGGCCCAGGCCGACGCCAAACCAGCCGCCCTTCACGAAGGCCTCGTACGAGCGCAAGATATGGTCGTTGGCCAGGGTCGGGTCGCCCAGGCCGGTCACGTAGTCGGTGATGCGCACCCGCGCCGTAGTGCTGAACTGCATCAACAGTGGGATCAGCGCCGCCGTGCCGCCCACGATCAGGCCAATTTGCAGCACGGAACCGCCTGCCAGGAAGAACATCAGGCCGCCCAGAAAGACGATGGTGGCAGCAGCGCTGATGTCCGGCTGCAAATAGATCAGGCCTGCCACCGTGCCCAACATGATGATCAAAGGCAGCAAACCGTAGGAGACCTTGCTGAGTTCGTTGCGCTTGGCATACAGCCAGACCGAGAGATAGATCAGGGTAACCAGCTTGGCCACTTCACCCGGCATATAGGAGCCGGCCGAGAAAGCACGCGCCGAGCCGTACAGCACCTGGCCATACACCAGCACGGCGACCAGCGCCATCAGCGTGCCGCCCATCAGCAGCACGGAGTATTTGCGCCAAAAATGATAGTGGATAAAGCAGCAGGCCGTGCCGACCACCAGGCCCACCACCAGGCTGCGCATCTGCTGAAAGAACATGCGCGTGGGATCGCCATAATTGACCAGCGAGAAATCCCAACTGGCGGAATAGACCATCAGCGCCCCGAAGAGCAGCAAGGCGAAAACACCCAGCAGCAGCGGCACATCGAAGTTGATCTCCAGCTGCGGCCAGCCGGATTTCTTGCGGCGACGCGAGCGGCGTTCGCTGCGCAGCGGAGCTTCGGTCTCAGGTTCGTTGAAATCTTCAAAAGTCTGTTCGCTCATAGCTCTTTCACCAATTGGCGAAACCGCTCGCCACGCGCTTCAAAGTCCACAAATTCGTCAAAGCTGGTGCCGCCCGGGGCCAGCAGCACCACGTCGCCCGGCTGGGCCGCTGCCGCGGCGGCGTGTACTGCGGCAGCCAGGTCGGCCGCCTGGATGCGGGGCAGCTGCGGCGCATGGGCCGCGAAAACGCTCTCCAGCATCGGGGCCGCTTCGCCAAACAGCACTACATGCCGGCTGCGTTGGGCCGCCAAGCGGGCCAAATCTGCCCAAGGCAGGCCCTTGTCCCGCCCGCCCAGCAGCAAAACGATCGGGCGGATGAAAGAGTGCAGGGCTGCTTCCGTACGCTGCGGCGCAGTGGCGATCGAGTCGTTGTACCAATCGGCATCATTCAGACTACGCACCCACTCCAAGCGATGCGGGGCGCCATGAAAGCCCTGCACGCCCGCCCGCAGCGCCTCTGCATCGGCTCCCGCCGCGGCGGCAATCGCGCAGGCCGCCAGCACGTTGGACAGGTTATGGTCGCCGATCAGCTGGACTTGATTGACTTGCAAGACCGCCGTCTCCCCTTGGGTGGTGCGCAACCATACCTGGCCGTCCCGCAGACAAGTGCCGTTCTGCCCAAAGGGCAGCTCGCCATGCCCAAAACTCCATAACTGGCCGCGCACCTGGCTTGCCAGCGCCCAGGTGGCTGCGTCTTCGCGATTCAGGACGGCACTGTCGCCCGGCATCTGAAAGTCCAGAATGCGCGCCTTGGCCGCGGTATAGGATTCCATCGTCCCGTGTCGGTCCAGGTGATTGGGCGCCAAGTTGAGGATGGCAGCCACACTGGGCGAGCGCGTCATCCACTCCAACTGGAAGCTGGAGAGTTCCATCACAGCCACATCTTCTGCCTGCATCTGATCCATGTCGGCCAGCAGCGGGTTGCCAATATTGCCGCCCACCCAGGCCCGGCGCACGCCGCGGCCCTGCATGGCGGCCAGCATGCGACCCACCAGCATGGTGGTGGTGGTCTTCCCGGCTGAGCCGGTGATGCCCACCACCCGACAGGGAGCCAGCTCCAGAAAGAGCTGCGAATCATTGCTGATCGGCAGGTCGCGCGCCCGGGCTTCGGCGACCAGTGGGTTGTCGCTCGGCACGCCGCCGGAAACAAACAAAACGTCTGCGCCGTCCAGCAGCTGTAACGGATGGTTACCCAAGTGCCATTCGACCGGCAGGTTGGCCAGACGCTGCTTAGCCTCGACCAGTTCGGCCTGCGGGCGGGCGTCGTTCAGCACCACTTGCGCGCCGCGGCCCGCCGCATAAACGGCAGTGGCCTGGCCCTGGCGGCCGGCACCTACAACCACGACACGAGCGGCTTTCCAGTCGATCACATCACACCATCGCCAGGGCCACGCCGATCATGGCAAACAACAGGCTGACCAGCCAAAAACGCTGCACGATCTGGGTTTCACTCCAGCCGGAAAGTTCGAAATGCAAGTGGATAGGCGACATCTTGAACAGACGCCGGCCGCCCGTCAAGCGGAAATAGCCCACCTGCAAGACCACGCTTAGGATCTCGCTGGTCGGGATAATGCAAATGATGGGGTACAGGATCCAGTGCCCGGTCATCAGCGCAACCACACCCAGGGTGGCGCCCAAAGCCATCGAACCCGTATCGCCCATGATCAGCTGGGCCGGGTGCACGTTGAACCACAAAAACCCGAACAAGGCGCCCACCAGGGTGAAACAGAACTGGCCCAGAAAGACCTGGCCTTGCAGTAAGGCAATCCCACCGAAGGTGGCAAAAGCCGTGGCGGCGATCAGGCCAGACAGGCCGTCCAACCCATCCGTAAAGTTGACCGCATTGGCCGAGCCAGCAATGATGATCATCGCCACGGGATAGAAGAGCCAACCCAGGTCGAATTCATTGCGAAAGCCCGGCAGGTACATGTCCGGCACATGCAGATAGTCGTGCAGCACAAAAGCCAGGATACCGGCCAGCAGCATTTGGATCAGGAACTTGGTGCGGGCACGCATGCCCTCACCGATCTCACGCTGGCGCAGTTTGCGCCAGTCGTCCAGGCCGCCCAGCGCGCCAAAAGCGATCATGGCGCCCAGCGGCACCAGGATGGAGCGACCGATGCCGCTGAGACCGATCAGAGGCACCGCGTTGAGCAGAATGGTGACCAAGAGCACCGGCAGAATGAACATCACCCCACCCATGGTGGGCGTGCCGACTTTCACTGTGTGGTGCCGCTGCGGGGCCTCCAGGCGGATGCTGTCGCCCACTTTGAGTGAACGCAAAGTGCGGATCAGCGGCCCACCCCAAATGACCGTCATAATGAAGCTGACCCCGGCAAGCACCAAGGCGGCGCCGCTACCACTCATTTTGTCTGCTCCGCTTCCCGCCGCTGTTCCAACTGCGGCACGATGGTTTCCATCTTCACAGCACGCGAACCTTTGACCAACACTACATCGCCCGGCGAAAGCAGCCGTTTCAAGTACTCCAGCGCCACTTCGCTGTTGTCGAATTCGTGGACGGCGGCGGCATCCAGACCATTGGCCCGCGCCGTTTCGGCGATCAGATGCGCCCGTGGTCCCACGGTGACCAGCGCGTCCGCGGCTTTGGCCGCCAGCATGCCGACCATCTGGTGGCCCTGGGCTTCGTACGGGCCCAGCTCCAGCATGTCGCCCAGCACGGCGATCTTGCGGCCGTCCAGCTCGCTCAGGAGGTTGAGGGCCGCCATGGTCGATTCGGGCGAGGCATTGTAAGTGTCGTCCAACAGCAGCGACCCGTTGCGCCCAGGCACGGTCACCAGGCGCAGCTGCGGGTTGCCGATCCGCAAGCCAGTCAGAATCTCGGCCCAGTCCATGCCTTCCACCAGGCCTACCGCAGCCGCCCGCAGGGCGGTGTGAACCGAATGGCGGCCGATCAAGGGAATACGCACATGCAGGGTTTCGCCCTGGTAGTGCAGCTGGAAGCGCACGCCGTCCAGGCCCAGGCCTTCAATATTGTCGGCCCACAAATCCGCTGCTGGATCTGTGCCGTAAAAGAATACCCGCGCGGGTGTCTCGGCGGCCATGCGCTTAACATTCTCATCATCTATGTTCAGGATAGCCACTCCGTGGCTGGGCAGCGCCCGCACCAGCTCCGCCTTGCCCTGATAAATGGCCTCTTGCGAACCGGCCCGCTCGGCATGCACCGTGCCGATGTTGGTGATCACGCCCACTTCCGGCACGGCGATGTCAGCCAGCAAGGCGATCTCACCGATCAGGTAGAAGCCCATCTCCAGCACAGCGCACTGGTGCTCTTCGGTCAATGAAAGCACGCTCAGCGGCAGACCGATCTCATTGTTGAAATTGCCGCTGGACTTATAGGTATTGAATCGCTGAGAGAGCACCTCAGCGGTGAGTTCTTTAGTGGTGGTCTTGCCCACACTGCCGGTAATGCCGATCACACGCAGCTGGGTCAACTTGCGGCGCCAGAAAGCCGCCGCTTTTTGCAGGGCGGCCAGGCTGTCCTCCACGCGGATGCACAGCGGCGTGGACCAGACGAAGTCGACGGCTGGCGGCCCCTGGCGCAGGTCCAGCACCGGCCAGTCGCCCGGCAGCTCACGATCCACCAGGGCCACCGTGGCTCCATTGGCAAAGGCAGCTTGCACATAGTCGTGGCCATCCACATGCTCGCCCCTGAAGGCCACAAACAGCATACCGCCCTGCGCCGCACGCGAGTCGTGCGTGGCGCCGGTCACCGGCTGCCCGGCGCCCGGCGGGCGCCGGCCGCTCAGAGCCTCAACCAGGTCGGCAATCGTCAGCATTAGTCGCCCTGCCCTTGCGCCAAGCGCTGGTTGTCGGGAGGAATATTCATCAGCACCACCAGGCGTTCGACAATATCGGCGAAGGCCGGGGCCGCCACTTCGGATGCCCAGATGGAGCTTTCAGGGCGTTCGATCCAGACAAAGACGATGAAGCGTGGGTCATCCACAGGACCCCAACCAATGAAAGAGGTGTTGGTCTGGTTGGGGTCATAAGTGCCGTTGGGCGTGGGGATCTGCGCTGTGCCGGTCTTGCCCGCCAGGCGGTAACCCGGCACCATGGCCAGCGAGGATTCGTATTCCAAAGAGTCCGCCAACATGCTGGTCATAGTGCGCGCCGTCTCGGCGGAGATGGGTGCGCCGGCATATTGCGGAGACAGGCTGTACTGCGAGCCGTCCTGCACCACGGCTTTGACAATGTGCGGAATGGCCATCTTGCCGTCATTGACAAAGGCCGACACAGACATCACCATCTGCAGCGGTGTCACCGCCAACCCCTGGCCAAAGGAGTTGGTCACCAGGTCGGAGGGATACCATCCTGCAATGGCCGGGGTGCGCAGTGAGCCCAGTTGTTCGTTGGCCATATCCACCCCCGTGGGGCGGCCAAAACCAAAAGCTTCCACGTATTCGTAAAACTTGTCCGCGCCCACCTTGTTCACAGCCAGGTCGGCCAGGCACACATTCAGTGAGTGCTGCATGCAACCCAGGATGGTCTGGTCGCCCCAGGCCGCCCCGTTCCAGTTCCGCACCGTGATACCGCCATGACTGAACACGCCCTTGTCTGGGTAGACCTGTTCCGGGTGCGAAACTCCCATGTCAAAGGCGGCCGCGACGGTGATGACCTTGAAAATTGAGCCGGGTTCATATACCTGCCCCACGGCACGGTTGTAGGGGCGGTCACCATCATACAGTTCGGTGTATGTCTGGTAGTTGTTCAGATCCAGGCGCGGGGTAGAAGTCATCGCCAGGATCTCGCCATTGCGCGGGTCCATCACGATCGCAGTGGCCGATTCAGCGCCGCTGAGCAGAATATGCTCATCGAGCACATCTTCCACCATGGTCTGAATTTCACGGTCCAGGGTCAGCACCAGGCTGGCCCCGCCGGGAATGTTGGGCAAAACTTCCGCCTGGTTGGGGTCGGTCGGCACCCAAATGCTTTCCGGCACTCCGGCCAGCAGATCCTGGTATTGTTGCTCCACGCCAAAGTTGCCGTAATTGTCCTGGTTGACAAAACCTAGTACATTCGAGGCCAGGTCGAATTCGGGGTAGCTGCGCGCCAAATGCTGGCGGCATTCCAAAGCGATCAGGGCGGGGTCATTGGAGCAAGCCCGGCCTTCGGAGGGTTCTCGCTCGGCATTGTAATTGCGCAGCAGGTTGACCTTCTCCGGCAGGATATAGTCGGCCAGCACTACATAGACCAGACCATTCTCCTGTCCGTAGACGATCAACTCCAGCACGCGGTTGTAATCGGCGCCGACCAGGGAGCCAAGCGCCAGGGCTATGGCCTTGGGCGCTTCGCCGCGGAGCGACGCAAGATTAACTCCAATTTCATATACCGTGCGATTTCCAGCCAATAAATTACCATTGCGGTCATAGATCTCTCCCCGAGGTGGGTAGATGGTGGTGTACAGGCGACTGTAGAACTTGCTCTGGTCGATGAAAGCTTCTGCCTGGGCGCCTGTCTGCAGAGCGAAGGCGCGCCAGAAGATCAATACGCCCACCAGGCCAAAAACCGCCGCGCTAAAGAAGTAGCGCCAGGAATGCTGCCGGGGCATGGCTAAAAGCCTCCCAGATCAGCGAACAACTCGCCCACCCAATCGAATAAGGATTGCGTATAGCTCTCTGGCATGCGAAACAGCGCGCCGAAGCGGCTGCCGGCGCCGGGGGCCAGCTGCGCGCCCTGTGGACGGCCGAGATATTCGGGCACATACAAATAGGTGATGGCGTGCGGCGAGAGCGGCTTAAAGCCCAGTTCGCTGGCGCGCTGCTGCATAACTTCCGTGGAGCTGATAAAGGCCAGTTGGGTCTTCAGGTCTTCAATGCGCTGCTCAGCGTCAGAGATCTCACGGCGAGAGTACAGCACCAAGCGGCCGGCCGTGGCGGCCCGAGCAGTAATGTTCAGGTACAGAGCGCTGACGAGCGAAATCGCCACCAGCGCCGCGGCAATATAGCCGATGACCTGCATTTGGCGACGCCAAGGCGCCTGATTGTATGCTTGTAAAATGTCTTTCGAGCGTCTAAACATTTTTTCGTACTCCTCACCACTCTCGGGTGCATGGCTCATGCCAGACCCTAGGCGAGTTTGCGACTATAGCTTTTCCGCCACCCTCAGGCGCGCGCTGCGCGCTCGGGGGTTGCTGGTCACTTCCGCATCGCTGGGGCGAATGGGCTTGCGGGAAATCTCTTTCAAGCTGGCCTGGTGACCACAGGTGCAGCTCGGTTGCCCCGGAGGGCAAATACAGTCTCGGCTTTCCTGGCGGATGAACTGCTTGACCAGACGATCCTCCAGCGAATGAAAGGAGATCACCGCCAGCCGCCCACCCGCCCGCAAAGCGGCCAGGGCCTGCGGCAGGCTGTGCTCAATGGCCTGCAGCTCGCCATTCACCACAATCCTCAGCGCTTGAAAGCTGCGCGTGGCCGGGTGAACCCCGCCCCGCTTGCCGCCCAGCACCGCCGCGATCAGCTCCGCCAGCTGTGTGGTGTTGTGCAACGGCCGGGCTTTCACGATCGCCCGGGCCAGCTTGCGGGCCTGGCGCTCCTCCGCATAATGGAAGAGCACGTCCGCCAGCTCGGCTTCATCCCAGTCATTGATGACGTCCGCCGCGGTCAACGCTGCCTGTGGGTTGAAGCGCATGTCCAGCGGGCCTTGCTGCTGGAAGGAAAAACCCCGCTCGGCATTGTCGAACTGCAGCGAGGAGCCGCCCAGATCCAGTAAGATGCCGTCCACCTCGTCCCAGCCCAATTCGCTGAGGCGCTCTGGCAGTTCCGTATAAGAGCTGTGCCGCAGGTGCGCCCGGCCGGCAAAAGTCGCCAGGCGTTCCGTGGCCCGTGTCAGGGCTTGCGCATCCACATCCAGTCCCAGCAATTGGCCGCTGGGGGCGCTGGCCGTCAGGATGCCGGCGGCGTGCCCGCCCAACCCCAGCGTGCCGTCTACGTACCGGCCGCCATCCCGGGGCTGCAGAGCAGCCAAGACTTCTTGGTAAAGTGCAGGTATATGGGTGAACTCAGCTTGTGGGTCACCCATTGCCAGAGGCGCTCATGTCGATCTCAGAGTAGCCTTCAGCCGCGTCCTTCATAATACGCGCCGCTTCTTCGTTCCACTCCGCTGGCGGCCAGATCTCAAAGTAATCTCCAGAGCCAACCAGCACCACATCGGCGTCCAGGCCGCGTTTGTTGCGCAAGAACTGTGGGACCATGATGCGCCCACTGCCGTCCGGCGCAATGCGTTCCGCTTGGGAAAACCACAAACGGGACAGCTGCCGCATGCGCAGGTCAGTAATGTTTTGCTCCTGCAGCACCTTACTGCGCGCTTCGAAGTATTCCTTCGGCATCACCACCACGTTCGAATCAAAACCCATGGTGATATAGCCGCCGTCTTCCAGAAGCTGGCGGAAACGCGCCGGAACCGTCAGACGGCCCTTGGCATCAATCGAGTGGTGGTATTCTCCTAGGAACATAAGTTCTATCCTGTGGTTAATGGCAGAGACGCCGGAAAAAATGACCGGCGTCCCACTTTGCGCCACTTCGTGCCACAATGAGACCATTTTACGGGAATTCGCCACAGAACGCAAGCGTTTTGTGGGATTTGGGCTGAATTGCCCCCTACAAAAAAGTCCGCCAGGCGGCGGACTTTTTCGTAGGCAAGGGATGGTGAGATTATGGCGCCAGGCGCTCGATACGAGGGTTGAGCCAGAAGCCCTTCGCCTCCAGGGAGCGGCCATCATTGTCGCGCAGCATGAGCACCAGGCTCACCTCTTGTCCGGCCAGATCCGAGAGGTCGACGGCGATCTCATGGCTCAGTTCATCGTATTCTTCGGCCCATTCCAGCAGCGGCAGTTCGCTGCCGTCCGCCAACTGCGCTTTCACGATGAAGTTCAGCTTGCACCCCGGGTTCCCATCCATGCAACCTACCGTGGCCACAAAACGATCGCCCTCGGCCAGAGTAATTGCTGGGAAAGCGCCAAAGATAAACCCGTTGGTCTGATTGTCTGGCTTCATCTCCAGCACTGGTGGGTTTTCGCGTGTGCTGCCCTCAAGCGAGGGATTATCGTTCACGCGCACATAGCCCTCAAAGGCGCCGGTCTCGTCGTCCTCCCCTTCACAAGGCAGGAAGGTCGCCCGGGCGCTGTCCCAACGGGTCAGGCAAGCCATACTAATGAAATCATAGACGACGCCGGCAGGCAAATCGGCCACCTGCAGGGCGGCCTCCAGCGGCTGGCTGCCGTCCGCCCCCACCCCGAACCGCGCGCCCGCAGGGTTGCGCAACAGCCATTCGCCGGCATGTTCGCCGGCGCGGTCCGGCGCGGTCATGCGCAACGAGATCTCGACGATCTCGCCTGCAGGTACATCGGGCAGGGCTTGTTCCTCAACAGCGCCAAAGGTTTCGCCGCCGCTGTGCACCAAGGCATAGCCGTCTCCCCAATCGCAGGTGCCGCGGTTGGTCACCAGCCAAGTTTTGGTGAAGTGCGTGCCCGGCATCACTTCTGTGCCGTCCTGAACCGGCACATCCAGGATGACATGTTCAATAAACTCCGCCTGGTCGCAGGCAGCCGCCGAGGCTGCAGCAGAACAGGCCGCCAAAGCCAACGAGATCGCAATATAAGGAACAAGATGTTTCATACGAGAGATTATACCGAGTCGTTATCCGGGCTCAATGGCAGGCTCGGCATCTGCAGCCTGGCCCTGCATGGCTTTATAAGCTTCGGCGCGATAGGCAGCATGCAGCAAGTCCGGCAGGTTGGTTTGTGCGCCCGTAGCGCGATAGGGGGCTTTTTCCGCCCAAATGCGGTTCACCATAAAAGGCTCATCCAGCTGCAAGTCCCGCGTGTCAAAGAACAATCCCAGGAACGGATGGCGGCTGCGCAGATCAGCCAGCCAGTCCCGCCCCACCCCTGTCGCCGAGTAGGGGAAGGAGAAGTGCACCCGCTGCGTGCCGGTGATCTGCTGCACATCTTGCGCAGAACCGACGATCTCAGCTTCGGCTTCCTGCGGCGCAAGCTGCGCGATCTTGATGTGCCGCCGGGTGTGGGCGCCAACCGTGAAGCCGTCGCTGTGCAACTGTTGCACCTGGGCGCGGGTCATATACGGCTGGCGGTCGCGCAAATATTCCGCCATATCGATCCCCAGCATGCGTGCCGCCATATCGATCACGGGCTCGTCCACTCCGCCCAGGCTCATCACCCAGGCGCTGAAGCTGGCGGCGTCAGTCAGGCGCGTGTCCATGGCATTGTTGATGCTGGTCACCACCATCTTGACCGTGTCCGGGGCCAGCTGGCGGATGGCTTCCACGCACAGCGAGGCCTTGTTGCGATAGAACATACTCTGGTTGTCCAGCCAGTTGCTGGTGACGTAAAAAGTACAGGGAATGCCATGCTGCAGCAGCAAAGGCCGGGCGACCGTGAAGCACTCCGCAAAGCCGTCATCAAAGGAAAGGTGCAGCGCGCCCCGCGGCAGGCTGCGCCCATGCAGGCGATGCGCTTCGATCTGCTCATCCGTGACAGGGTGATAGTGCTTTTTGATATAGCGCAAAGCCGCCTCGAAGCGCTCCACCCGTTCCGGTGGATAGAGGTGCTGGATGTGCGGCAAGCGCTGGTCTGAAACGGCGTGATAGAAGACGCCCACCACATCACGCCGGACCAGGTAAGGATAGAGTCCCAAAGGAATGGCCATGCGCACGGCTTTGGCCAATTTGCCGACGGTCTTCTTCATGTAAAGGCCATATCTCCATCGCAAAACGTCTGCGTCAGCTTTGGCAGAGCCTGGTCCAGCGGACTGCCCGGCTTGTGCGGGTGCAGCTGCAGGGTGCGCTGCTTGCGTTGCAGCAGCCAGGGGAGCCGGCCGCTCACAAAGGGTTTTGCCAGCCCAGCCGGACCCTCGATCAGGTCAGTCTGCTGGCGCGCAGCCAACTGCACAGCGGCTGCCGCCAGCAGGTCAGCCGGCGCGCCAGGCGCCAGGTGATGATCCAGCACTTTCAAGATCTTGCGGCCGCGCAGCCGGGAGCTTTGAAAGCAGGCAAAGCCCCACTCCTCGCCGCCGGGGCCGCTCAACGCCCAGGCACTCTGCACGAACTCCGCGCGGCTGTCGGTAAAGCCATAATTCAAGTCCTCGCTGGCGGACTGCCCGGCCGGCGCCACCCATGGGTGTGCCAGCATCCAGTTCACCACCGCCTGGCTGCGCACAAAGCCGGTGTGCTCGGCAGGCAAAGCAAAGCCGGGGACTGTCTGGATGGGCTGCATGCGCAGCGCGCCGGCGGCAGGCGACAGCCGGCGGCCCAATCTGCGGTTGAGCCAGGGCCGTAAAAACGGCTTAAGCAATCTCTCGAAGAAACGATTGATGCGCGGCTCGGTCTTTTCCACTGACCAACGCACATCCAAAAAGGACAGCAGCTTACGCAGCAGACGCAAAGCCAGCGTGACCGGGTTGTACGCCGCCCAACCGCCCAGATCCAGCTGGACATACTCGAGCGGCTGGGCCTCGACAAAGCCGAACTTGGCGGAGACGCGCCGCGCCGGAGCGCTGCCGACGATGGCCAGATCTACATCCAGATCCAAGGCGGCCTGCATCAGGGCAGAACCCAGGCCGCGGCCCAGATAGCCGGGGGCCACACCCCAGGTGGTCAGCCAATGGACCCGCGCCAGCCGGCCGCCCACCTGCAGCATGACGGCCATCAAGCCAAAGTACCCCACCGGCGCATCGCCGGCTTTGGCCAGCAACAGCACCACATCGTCCGGCTGGGCATGCGGATTTTGGCTGTGCGCCTGGGCGCGATGAATGGTGATGGGGATAAAAGCCCCGGGAGCGGCATTGCTCACCAGGCGCGCCGCCAAGTCTGGCAGTTCAGCCAGGCGGATGTGCTCAATGGAAATGCCTTCCAAAACCATAGGGCGGATGATACCAGCCTTAGGCAAAGCGGCGCAGCACGCCCTGCACTTGGGCCAGATAGCCGCTCCCAAACAGATTGAGGTGATTGAGCAGATGATAGAGGTTGTAGATCGGCAGGCGCTCACGCCAGCCCGGCGCCAAGTTGGCAGCTTCTGCGTAGGCCGCATAAAAAGCCGACGGAAAACCGCCAAACAGTACGGTCATGCCCAGTTCCGCCTCGGCCCAGCCGTAATGAGCCGCGGGGTCGATCAGCGCCGGCTGGCCCTGCGCATCGCTGATGGCGTTGCCCGCCCACAGGTCGCCGTGGATTAACACGGCAGGTTGGGCGGGCAGCAGCTGCGGCAGGCGCTGCGCCAAGCGCTCCACAGCCATCACATCGGCTGCCGCCAGCCGTCCAGCCTCGCGCGCCAAGCGCGCCTGGTACAGCAGGCGGTGCTGGGCGAAAAAGTCGTGGCCGTCGGCCGTCCAGGGGTTGGGCTGGGGCGTTGTGCCCAGGTAGTTGTCGTGTTCAAAGCCAAAGTGCGTATGGGGTTGGCTGTGCAGCGCCGCCAGTTGGCGGCCCAACGTCTGCCAGTAATCCGGAGCTTGCTCGGCAGGCGCCAGGTCCTCCAGCAGCAGGAAATCCGCGCCGCACAAGAAAACCTGCGGGATCCGCAGCGGACTGCACATCCCGCTCAGGGCCGCCAACCCCTCGGCCTCACGGGCAAACATATCCGCTGGGGCGGATGCATTGGTCTTCAGGAAATAGCCGGTCCCGTCGGCCATACGCAGCCGGGCGCCGTGATTGATGCAGCCACCGCCGACTGGTTGGCGGCTGTGCAGCTCCCCATGGCCGGCTTGCGCCAGCCAGTCGGCCACAGCCAGCGGGATCACGCCGGGGTCAGGCGGCCCGCTTCCAGCTCGGCCAACAGCTGTTCCACGCTGCGCTCGATGATGTCATAGGCGTCGTCAAAACCATTCGGGCCGGCATACCAGGGATCCGGCACGGTCATGTCTCCGCCGGCTTGCGGGTCAAACTCGCGCATTAGCCGAATTTTGGCGCGCTGCTCCGTATTCTGGGCCAGGGCTTCCAGGTTGAGCTTGTTCTGCGGGTCCATGGCGATGATCAGGTCAAAGCTGTCCAGGTCGGCCGCTTTCACCTGGCGGGCGCGGTCGGTGTAGTGAAAGCCGCGGCGGGCGGCGGTGCGCACCATGCGCTCATCCGGCGGCTCGCCCACATGCCAGTCGCCTGTGCCGGCCGAATCAACCGCGTACTTCTCAGCCAGCCCCGCTTCGGCGGCCTTGTGCTCAAACAAGCGCGCCCCCAAAGGGCTGCGAATGATATTGCCAAGACAAACAAACAAGACGCGCGTCGGTTCAGTCATAAGACAATTCTATCGCTTGCTTGCCTTGGGCTTGGCGGCAGCCTTCTTCGGTGCGTCAGCCTCCTGATAGGCAGCTGCGTCCAAAGCCGCCACAGCCGCCATATTGACGATGTCGCGCACTTCGTCGCCGGTCTGCAGCACCTGGATCGGCGCGCCCAGCCCCAACAAGATCGGGCCAATCGTCTGGGCCTTGCCCAGCCGGTTGAGCAGCTTGTAGCTGATGTTGGCCGCCTCCAACGAAGGGAAGACCAGCACATTGGCATTTTGCACCCGGCTGAAGGGATAACGCTGATCAACGATCTCCGCCACCACGGCGGTGTCGGCCTGCATCTCGCCGTCCACCAGCAGATCCGGACGGCGCTGGCGCACCAGCTCCACCGCATCACGCACCTTGGACGAGGAAGGGTGCGGCGTGCTGCCGAAGTTGGAGAACGACAGCATCGCCACGCGCGGCTCCAAACCGATCTTCTGGGCAAAATCAGCGGCCAGGATGGCGATGTCCGCCAAGGCATGTTTGTCGGGGTCAATGTTGACCGTGGCGTCTGTGAAGAGATAGACGCGCTGTTCGACGATCATGATGTACACGCCGCACACCAGGTTGACGTCCGGAGCGGTGTGGTGCACCTGCAGCGCCGGACGGATCACTTCGGGGTATTCGAAGGTGCGCCCGGAAACCATCGCATCCGCATCACCCAGTTTGACCATCATGGCGCCGAACACATTGCGGTCACGCATCTGCTTTTCAGCATTGGCCAGGGTGCCGCCCCGGCGCTGGCGCAGCTGGTACAAGTCTTCTGTGTATTCCGGCATGCGCTCAAAGTTGCGGATGTCCACCACCTCCGGCTCGTAACGCAGGCCCAGCTGCTGCAGCTCTTCGGCCAGCACTTCCGGCCGGGCGATAAGGATCGGGTGGGCAATGCCCTCCTGCTCCAGCTGAGCCGCGGCGCGCAACACCTTGCTGTCCTCACCCTCGGGGAAGACCACGCGCATCAGCTTGGGCAGCTGTTTGGCCCGGTTCATGAAGTACTGGCGCACCTGCTGGCCGCGGCCCTGGCGCGCCGCCAGATCGTCGCGGTACTTTTCAATATCGACCTGAATACGCGCCACTCCGCTGCGCATGGCCGCTTCGGCCACAGCCGGCGCCTCCCATAGCAGCACGCGCGGGTCAAACGGCGTGGGGATGATGTAGTCCGGCCCAAACTTGAGCGAGCCTACGCCGTAGGCGCGCAGCACCGAATCAGGCACGTCTTCCTTTGCCAGGGCGGCCAGCGATTTGGCCGCCGCCACCTTCATATCCTCGTTGATATGCGTGGCGCGCACATCCAGCGCGCCGCGGAAGATGAAGGGGAAACCCAGCACGTTATTGATCTGGTTGGGATAGTCCGAGCGTCCGGTGGCCACGATGGCGTCCGGGCGGGCCGCTTTGGCCACTTCGTAGCGGATCTCAGGGTCAGGGTTGGCCATGGCAAAGATCAACGGCTGCTTGGCCATGGTCTTGACCATTTCCGGCTTGAGCACGTCGGCCACCGAAAGGCCGTAGAAAACATCCGCATCCTTGACCGCATCGGCCAGGCTGCGGGCATCCGTCTTCGCCATGAACTCACGTTTGTATTGGTTGATGTCGTCACGTCCGCTGTGCACCACGCCGCGGCTGTCCACCAGCAAAATGTTCTCGCGCTTGGCGCCCAACAGCACCGCCATGCGCGCGCAGGAGATGGCCGAGGCGCCGGCGCCGGAGACGACGATGCGCGTCTTGGCGATGTCCTTGCCCACCAGTTCCAGAGCGTTCAGCAGGCCGGCGCCGGAGATGATCGCCGTGCCGTGCTGGTCATCGTGAAAGACGGGGATATCCAGCGCCTCTTCCAACCGGCGCTCCACTTCGAAGCATTCCGGGGATTTGATGTCCTCCAGGTTGATGCCGCCAAAGGTGGGCGCGATGGCGCTGACGACCTGGATGATCTCTTCCACGGTCTTGGCGTTGATCTCAATATCAAAGACATCAATATCAGCAAATTTCTTGAAGAGCACCCCTTTGCCTTCCATCACCGGTTTGGAGGCCAGCGGGCCTTTATTGCCCAGGCCCAAAATGGCCGTGCCATTGGAGACCACCGCCACCAGGTTGCCCTTGCTGGTGTACTGGTAGGCGGCATCCGGATCTCGGGCGATCTCCAACACCGGTTCAGCGACGCCGGGGGTATACGCCAGGCCCAGGTCGCGCTGGGTGTCCAGCGGTTTGGTGGGCAGAATGGAGATCTTGCCGGGTTTGTTGTCTAAATGATGGTACTCCAGGGCTTCTTTACGCAGATTGTCCACAAATAACTCCAGTCGCTACAACAACCACTATGCAGGGGAAAACGTGCACCTATTGTAGTAGCCTTGCGCGCAATTCAAAGGGGTCGTTTGAACTGAATTTATGGGACGCGCGCCATTCCGCAAGCCATCAAAATGCGCACATGGTACACTGCTCATTCCGCTGGCAACAATGCCAGTTTTACTTCATACTTACTTGCAACCAAATCCGAACTACCTTACTCAACTCACATGGCAGACGACAAAAAACACGCCCTTGAACAGGCTTTAAGCCAAATCACCAAGCGTTATGGAGAAGGCTCGATCATGCGCCTGGGCGAATCGACCCAGATGGTGGTTGAGAGCATCCCCACCGGCGCCCTATCGCTCGATATTGCCTTGGGCGTCGGCGGCATCCCGCGCGGCCGGGTAACCGAGATCTACGGCCCGGAATCCGCCGGCAAGACCACCATCTGCCAGCACATCGTGGCCGAGGTGCAGAAGCGCGGCGGCACGGCCGCCTTCATCGACATGGAACATGCTCTCGACCCCAGCTACGCCGCCCGCTGCGGTGTGGATGTGGAAAAGCTGCTGGTCTCCCAACCGGACACTGGCGAGCAAGCTCTCGAGATTGCCGAAGCGCTGGTGCGCTCCGGCGCGGTGGACCTGGTGGTGATCGACTCGGTGGCGGCCCTGGTGCCGCGTTCCGAGATCGAAGGCGACATGGGCGATGCCACCATGGGCATGCAGGCGCGGCTGATGTCGCAAGCGCTGCGCAAGCTCTCCGGCGCCATCAAGCAGACCAACACGGCGGTGGTGTTCACCAACCAGCTGCGCCAGAAGATCGGCGTCATGTTCGGCAACCCCGAAACCACCACCGGCGGCATGGCGCTCAAGTTCTACGCCTCGGTGCGCATGGACGTGCGCCGCGTGCAGTCCATCAAAGAAGGCCAGGAAATTGTGGGCAACCGCACCCGCGTGCGCATTGTCAAGAATAAGGTCTCGGCCCCCTTCCGGACGGCCGAATTTGATATCATGTATAATGAAGGTATCTCCCGGTCTGGTGACCTGCTGGACTTGGCGACACAGTTGGACATCATTGCCAAGCGCGGGTCTTTCTACCAATATAAGGAAGAGCGCTTGGGACAGGGGCGTGAGAATGCGAAAGCATTCTTGCGTGACAACGCAGAAATGGCGGCCGAAATTGAAGCGCAAGTGCGCACCCAGGCTCAATCGATGATGAACCTGGGTCTGGATGAGGATGATCCTCAGGAATAACTCGGCTGCAGCACAGAACCACGGCTGCGCCGCCTGCTGCGAGCACACTACACTTGGAACGTCCTGCTTGCAGGACACTGAAACGAGATTACTAAGGGTTTTTGCGAGGTCTTGTGCCCGTCAGGAGCGCAGCTTTCGCCTCCGTCTGACCATAGGTTAGGCCTCGCCTATCCAAGTGAGTTAATGCGCAGCAGCCGTAGCCGCACACAGCGGAGTACGGCTGCTTTTGATTAACATGGCGACAATTACGGCGATCAAACAACAGAAGCGCAATCCGCAGCGGGTCAACCTGTACCTGGACGGCGAATACGCCTTTCCCCTGGCCAAGATCGTGGCTGCCTGGCTTAAGGTAGGCCAGGAGCTGGATGCGCAAAAGATCGCCTCTCTGCAAAACAATGATGCAGCCGAGAAGGCTTTCCAACGCGCCTTGCTGTTTATCAGCTATCGCCCGCGCTCACGCGCCGAGGTGGAACGCCGGCTGAGGGAGCAGCAGACCTCAGCAGAGCTGGCAGCCGGCATCATCGCCCGCCTGGAAGAAGGCGGCCTGCTGGACGACGCCGACTTTGCCCGGCGCTGGGTGGCGGACCGGGTTGAGCTGCACCCGCGCGCCGCCCGCCTGATACGCTTGGAACTGCGCCAGAAAGGCGTCGCAGAAGACCTGATCGCTGAAGCCCTGGAAGGCCTGGATGAAAGCCAGCTGGCTCTGCAGGCCGCTCGGCGTAAGGCGCACCAACTGGCCCGCCTTGATTGGCAGGCCTTCCGCACGAAATTATCCGCCCATTTGGGCCGCCGCGGCTTTGACTACCACAGCGCGGCCGAAGCTTGCCAGGCAGTCTGGCAAGAGCTGCAAGCAACTCACTAACATACAAGGAAAGTTCTATGGAAAACAGTCAACTCTTTTTGATCGGAGCGGGTGTGGTGGGAGCCATTCTTGGCTTTGTCGCAAAGCACCTGCAAGTGGAAGGCGCCAAGCGCCGCCTGAAAGAGGAAGCCGACCGCATCGTTCAGGATGCCAAGGAAGAAGCCAAGGTCATTCAGGTAACCGCCAAGAACGAAGCTCTGGAGACCAGGCAGCGCGCCGAGGCGGATATTGACCGCAAGCGCAAGGACCTCAGCCGCGAGGATGATCGCCTGCGTCAGCGCCGCACGGAACTGGACAAACGCACCGAGCGGCTGGAAGAACGCGACCAGACCTTGAACAAGCGCCAGTCCGCTCTGGACAACAAAACCAACGAGATCGAAAAGCAGCGTCAAGAGATCGTGCAAAAACTCGAATCCGTCTCTTCCATGACACGTGAAGACGCCCGCAAAGTGCTGATGGATGAGGTCGAACGCGAGTCACGCGGCGACATGGCCCGGGTCATCCGCGCCATCGAGAACGAAGCCAAGGAAGAGGGCGAAAAGAAAGCCCGCAACATTATCTCCCTGGCCATCCAGCGCGTCGCCAGCGAACACGTCTCGGAAACCACCACTTCGGTGGTGACCCTGCCCTCGGATGAAATGAAGGGCCGCATCATCGGCCGCAACGGCCGCAACATCCGCTCCTTCGAGCAGGCCGCCGGTGTGGACGTAGTGGTGGACGACACCCCAGAAGCCGTCACCATCTCCAGCTTTGACCCGGTACGCCGCGAGGTGGCCAAGCGCGCCCTGGCCAAGCTGGTCACCGACGGCCGCATTCACCCCGCCAGCATTGAAAAGACCTTGAAGAAAGAACAGGATGATGTAGAGAAGGCCATCATCGAAGCTGGCGAGCAAGCCGTCTTTGACGCTGGCATCCCCAACCTGCACCGCGAGATCGTCAAGATGCTGGGCCGCTTGCAGTTCCGCACCTCCTATGGGCAAAACCAGTTGCACCATGCCGTGGAAACCTCACGCATTGCGGCGGTGATCGCTTCCGAGCTGGGCGCCAACGTGGAGATCGCCAAAGTCGGCGGCCTGCTGCATGACTTGGGCAAGGCCATGGACCACAATGTGGAAGGCACGCATGCCGCCATCGGCGCCGAATTCGTGCGCCGCTACGGCATCAACCCCGTGGTGGTCAACGCTATCGCTGCCCACCACCACGAAGTGGAGCAAGAGAGCGTGGAAGCCGCCATCGTCGAGTCCGCCGATGCCATCTCCGGCGCCCGCCCCGGCGCCCGCCGCGAAAGCCTGGAGCAGTACATCAAGCGCATCAAGGCCCTCGAAGACATCGCCAATTCTTACAAGGGCGTCGAGCAGAGCTACGCGCTGCAGGCCGGGCGTGAAGTGCGCATATTCGTCAAGCCGGAAGTGGTGGACGACCTGGAAGCCACCCGCATGTCTCGCGACATCGCCAAGCAGATCGAGGAGACCATGCAGTACCCCGGTCAGATCAAAGTCACCGTGCTGCGTGAAACTCGCGCCGTCGACTTCGCCAAATAACAAAAGCCAACGCGGCCAAGCAATCTGCATCCAAAGAGGCAGCCAAATGGCTGCCTCTTTCTTTTGCTCAGTTCGCCCCAAACTGCCAACGCTGAGGTGGCATTTTTACCGCCTCAGCAGTACCCGCTAGCTCTTGCGCTTGCGGGTGGCGCCGGCTTGCGCCTCCTGGCGGAAGCTGCGCAGGTGATACAGCCAAAGCGCGGCTGTGACCGCCAGATTGGCAAAGGCGGAGGCCAATGCCCACGCCTGCCCCTCACCCAGCTGCAGCAACAAGCGGGCGGCCGAACTGAGCGTATTGGTGCCGTGCACCAGCAGGCCGATCACCAGCAGACTGCTGGCCAGGAACATTTGGAAATACGCCAGGTTGTGCCCGTCCGCCGCACGCCGGCTCAGCAGCATGCGCCAATGTACCCACCAGATCACCCCGGCCACCGCCGCCAGGCTGAGGGAGCCTACCGTCTCATTCAATTGCCAGGAATAACTGGAGCCTTCCAGAACCGCCGCAAGACCACCAATCCCCAACATGGCCGGCAAGTAAAAGATTGCCAACCCAAAGCAGCTAACCAGGAATACGTAGAAAACGAACATCTCACGCTCCTTTCCCTAAGGCGAACCAAAGCGACTTACATGTGCATTATATCACAATATTGTGAAAAATATCACATGTGAACTTGCGAACAAAAAGGCAGCCTCGCGGCTGCCGTTCTGCTTACAAAGCTAAAGTCGGTTAGCTGGCGAGCTTCTCTCGCACATACAGCGCGTAGTCCAGATCACCAGGCGACTGGTCAAACTCGGTCAGCATCTGGGCCGCCTCTGAGCGGTGCTGGGCGCTGTGAAACAACAGCTGGTACAGGAAATCACGCCGCACGCGCGTAATCTCCTCGCCGCGCGAAGTGGTATAGCTTACCGAACCGGCCAGGGTCTCATCATCCACACCAGCCAAATACGTTCGCATCAACCCCTCTTCCTCCTGCCACGCATCTCGCAGGGCGATCGCATCGGCGAAATCCTCTGCCTTTAGGCCGGCCGTGACCGCCTCCCCCACCAGGCGTTTACGATAGGCCCACTCTGCCGAAAACGCGTGAACCAAAGTTTCCTTCAGCGAGCCCATCGGGAAACGGCTGTCCTGTTCCAGCTGCTCCGTGCTCAGTGCGGCCGCCCGGTCCAGAACGAT
Organism: Anaerolineales bacterium; assembly: GCA_019637805.1. Lineage (NCBI taxonomy): Bacteria > Bacillati > Chloroflexota > Anaerolineae > Anaerolineales > Anaerolineales bacterium. The sequence continues at coordinate 944,034 of JAHBVB010000002.1, forward strand.
CGTGCGAGCCCAGCAAGTAAAATCGTACAAAGTGATTAGTTGATCGCGCAGTGCAGTAGCCATGTCACTCCTGTAAAAAGGGATTGAATTCTCTTTCCTGGCCCACGGTCGTGCTTGGCCCGTGGCCGGGCAAAAGACGCACATCATCCGGCAGGCTCAGCACCTCCCGGCGGATACTTTCCAGCAAAGTGGCATGGTCCGCCCCGGGCAGATCGGTACGCCCCACACTCATCTGAAAAATGACATCGCCACTGAACATCAGCGCCTGGCTGGGCACATAAAACATGACGTGCCCGCGGGTGTGTCCCGGGGCAAAGCGCACCTGCACCTCCACGTCACCGATATACAGCGTCTGGCCGTGCGCCAGATCCACCGTGGGCTCAGGACCGGGGTCGAACTGCAAGCCAAACTTCGACGCCCCGCCCCCGGCCCGCCACAGCACATAATCTGCCGGGTGCAGGGCCACGGGCGGCGGCGGGTCACTGCCGTCTGCCAACGCCGCCGCCCCGCCGAAGTGGTCCCAGTGGGCATGCGTCAGCCAGATCGTGGTCACTCGCCAGCCGCGCTGGCGCGCCGCGTCCAAAATGACGTGGCCGTCCCAGGATGGGTCGATCGCCACTGCTTCGCGGCTGCCGGCGGCCGCCACCAAAAAGGCATTGGTCTGCGCCGGGCCAAGCGTGAACTGCACAATTTCCAGAGACATCAGGTGGGATTATACTTTGATGGTCAAACAACCCCGTAGGAGCTTGCATGCCCAAATACATCCCTGAGCCCTTTCGCATCAAAATGATGGAGCCTATCCGCCTGATTGACAGGGCCGCGCGCCAACGCGCCCTGCAGGAAGCGGGCTACAACGTTTTCGGTTTGCGTTCAGAAGATGTCTATATTGACCTGATGACCGATTCCGGCACAGGGGCAATGAGCCAGGAGCAATGGGCCGCCATGATGACCGGTGATGAGGCCTATGCCGGCTCACGTTCCTACTACCGGCTCAAGGCCGCCATGGATGAGATCTTTGGCTTCAAGCATTTTGTGCCCACGCACCAGGGCCGGGCTGCCGAAAATATCCTGTGCGCGGTGCTGCTCAAACCCGGGCAGGCCGTGCCCTCCAACATGCATTTTGATACCACCGAGGGCAATATTCGCGCTCGCGGCGGCCTGCCCAACAATCTGGTCAATCAGATGGCTTACGATCCGCTGGCGCACGCCGACTTCAAAGGCAACATGGATCTGGAAGCGCTCGAAGCTTGGATCCAGGCCACCGGCGTGGAAAACATCCCCTTCGGCATGATCACCATTACCAACAACGCCGGCGGCGGCCAGCCGGTTTCGATGGCCAACCTGCGCGGCGTTTCGGAGATCTATCGCAAGTACCAGATCCCCTTCTTCATTGACGCCTGCCGCTTTGCGGAGAATGCCTACTTCATCAAACTGCGTGAGCCGGGCTATGCGGACAAAAGCCCGCTGCAGATCGCCCAGGAGATGTTCTCCCTGGCAGACGGCGCCACGATGAGTGCCAAAAAAGACGGCATGGTCAATATTGGCGGCTTTCTGGCGCTCAACGACAGCGCGCTCTTCGAGCGCGTCAAAGCCGAATTGATCTTGCGCGAAGGTTTCCCCACCTACGGTGGTCTGGCCGGTCGCGACTTGGACGCGCTGGCTACCGGCTTCTACGAGGCCCTGCAGGAAGACTACCTGGCCTACCGCCTGTCGCAGTCCGAGTATCTCTGCGCCCGCCTGCGTGAAGCGGGCGTGCCGATCGTGGAGCCGCCGGGCGCCCACGCCGTCTACCTGAACGCGGCTGAGCTGCTGTCGCATCTCAGCCGCGAAGAATTGCCCGGCCAGGCACTCTCTATCGCCATGTACCTGGAAGGCGGCATCCGCGCCGTGGAGCTGGGCACGGTCGCCTTTGGCCAGTTCAAAGATGGGCAATGGGACTTCCCAGCCCTGGAAGTGGTGCGCATGGCCATCCCTCGCCGCACCTACACGCAGAGCCATTTAGACTACGTCGCCGACACCCTGGCTGAAATCAAAGCCAATGCCAAACAGATCAAGGCCGTCAAAATGACCTACGCGCCGGAACTGCTGCGCCACTTTACCGCCCAATTTGAAATTGAGATTTGACCTTCCACGGAAGAGGAATCAAGTGCATGAGCAAGAGCATTTTCCTAATCAATAACGATGGTTCTCTAATTGAATTGAACGAAGAGGGCTACGAATCAGAAGACCTTTTGCAGAGACTTTTGGCCGAGTACCCCAATTTGCTGCGCATGGACAATGACGAAGGAAAACCAACTAGATGGCTTTTAGTTAAACGGGAAATGGGAGTCCCCGACGACCAAAGCATGAACAGATGGTCTTTGGACCACCTGTTCCTAGACTTAAAGGGAATCCCGACTCTTGTTGAAGTCAAACGGGCAACAGATACTCGCTCTCGAAGAGAAGTCGTCGCTCAAATGCTCGACTATGCTGCAAATGCAATCATCCATTGGCCAATTGAACGCATCCAAACTGAATTCGAAAAAACTGCGGGAAGTCTAGGAGCAGATCCTGGGCAAGTGCTACAAAACTTCTTGGAAGAAAGTACTAGCCCAGAGGAATTCTGGAACGCCGTGAAAACCAACCTTCTTGCTGGCAAGATAAGGATGCTCTTCGTCGCAGATGAGATCCAGAAGGAACTGAAAAGGATTATAGAATTTCTTAATGAACAAATGGACCCCGCTGAAGTTCTGGGAATAGAAATAAGGCAATTTTCAGGTGGAGGTGTCAAATCACTCGTACCCGAGCTAGTCGGGCAAACAATGATTTCAGAAATCCGAAAATCAGGCAACAGTAAACAGTGGGATGAAGAAAGCTTCTTTTCGACATTAGAGGAGCGAAACAACGAGAGGGAACTGAATCTGATTCGCAATCTCTACAATTGGGCGTTACAAAACAAGGTAAAAGTTATCTGGGGCAAGGGGAAAAGAACACCGACATTTACTCTATTCGATGAACGCGACAATAGGACTCTCCCCATATTTCGTATTTGGGCTTCAGAGATTACGTACTTAGAAATTCTGTTTGGCAGGTATGCCAAAGAAGTCACGGAGCTTATCACGCAGGAAAGCAGAAGAGACTTCGCTGACCGGATAACAGAAGCAACTGGAAAAAATTTCACAGACGACGAAATAGAAAAATATCCTAGCATTCATATTGCAACACTCAGCGAAAACCAAGTAAAAGATCTTCTAAAAGTATACGATTGGTATTTAAGCATCCTAAGGAAGTCTTAGTGAAAGATCACTTCAACGACCTCCTTGCTTGGCGCACGCAGCGTGAAGCCAGCTTGCGCGGCGAGTACAGCTGGCTGGCCCTGGCGGGTTTGGGCTGGCTGGAGGACGGCGCCAACTCCGTGGGCAGTGCCCCCGACAGTCGCGTACAGCTGCCGCCGCGCTTTCCCAGCCTGGCTGGCGTGCTGCACTTGCAGAACGGCGCAGCGGAACTGGAACCCGCCCCAGGCGTCGCCTGGCGGCTGGGGGAGCAACCGCCGCTCAGCGGCCGCAGCGCCGCGCTGCGCGATGACTCTGGCGGCCAGCCTGACCTGCTGTATTTGGACGACCTGCGCCTGGTAGTCATCGAGCGCGCCGGGCGCCTGGCGGCCCGCCTATGGGACCCGCAGCACCCCACCCGGCTCAACTTTCCTGGCTGCATCTGGTATCCGCCCGCGCCGGAGCTGCGCTTGCTGGCCCGGGTGGAACTCTACCAACCACCCAAACCCGTACAAATTGTGCAAATCACCGGTGGTGAATACACCGCCCATATGCAAGCCACCCTGGCCTTCGAGATCGATGGCAAAACCCATCGCCTGGACGCGGAACAGATGCAGGATGGGCGCTATAACCTCATGTTTAGGGATACCACTGCCGGCAAAACCACTTACGGCGCTGGGCGTTTCCTGATCAGTGAGCAGCCTGCGGGCGATACAGTCATCCTCGACTTCAACTATGCCTACAGTCCACCCTGCGCCTTCACAGAATTTGCCACTTGTCCCCTGCCCGTGCCGCAAAACATCCTGCCCATCCCCATCGAAGCGGGCGAGCAAGCGACAGCGCACTAAGTAGATAAAGCCGCCGGTTGTTATAAACTAGAGCACCAAGAACCAACAAACCAGCGCCAAGAGCAAGGCTATCGGGGTCATCAGATTGCGCTCAGGCTTGCTGCGAGAGATTGCATTCATCAGCACACCCAGAGTGAAGTAGGCGGCCAGCGCCCAAATCGCCCAACCAGGCAGGTCAAACCCGGGTGAGACCAGACCGACCTGTGCCAATATCACCAGGGCGAACAAAGCATACAGCCCGATCGAGATTAAACTGCCTGCACGCAGATTGGCTGGCAGCACTTCGTGCTGGCCGCCCCAGGCAAAGCGCCCTAAAGGGCGCCCGACAACCAGCAGGAGTTGAAAAACGGCCAGCCCAGCCAGGATCAAAACAGCCAAATAAGCAAAAGTGGTTTCCATGAGCAGATTTTACTTCAGGCGAGATCGCAAAAAAAAAACAGGCTGCCGATTGGCAGCCTGTTTTTTTGAAGTACTCATCTTTTATCTAACGACTTTGAACTCAGTATAGTGGTAGTTGATCACCCGGGGTCCGCTATCGCTCACCCGGATCATGTCCTTGCCATTGAGCACCTTGCTCTTCTTTCCTTGTGCAGTCCATTCGATGTTGTAGAAGTTGCCGTTCTGAGTCACCTTGGTGGGGGTAAAGGTGGCGCCGGGCAGCTTGTTGTTGAACAAGCGAATGTACCAATTGGCGATCGCCTTGGTGCCGCTGAAAGCACGCTCCTCAGCCACCAGCTTGCTGGTGCTGCTGTACAAGGCGGCTGCCTGGTTGGCATTGGCTTTGTTCAAGGCGGCAAAGTACTGGTCCACAACGCCCCCGTTGGGTGCCGGCAGGGCCTGCTGCTGTTCGGGAGACAGCATGGGCTTCAGATACGGACGGGCGTCCACCAATGGGATGGGCGGTGCGGTTTCCATCTTCCAGTTGGTGTAGTACTCCGGTCCGCGCGTGGTGGTGTAAACCAGCGCGATCCAGCGGCCCTCGCCAATCTTGCCCCACACGCTGGAACCCTGCGGGCGATACTCGGTGACCGTGGCGGTCTGTCCCTTGGTCATGCGGTCCACAATCGGGTTGTGCGTGCCGGGCGCCTTGCGCACATTCAGCCGGTCAGAAATCACCACGGTGGCCTTGAACGGCAATGCCGGGAAGAACTCCACGCGCTCCTTGGGGACCCAACCGGCGCCCGGGCGGCCCAGGTTGGGGAACACCAGGTCCCGGCCGGTCGTCTTGAGCAGGCTGCCATCTTTGCCCACCGCGGTGAACGCACTCACCAGCCAGGGAGTGTCTTCGTAGTTCAGTTGGGCAGGCGCCGGCGGGGCGGATTGGAAATCCACCAAGCGCAGGCGCACTGATCCGGACTTCTCCTCCACAACCTCATACACGTTGCCCGTGGCGCCAATTGCCTCGGCCACAGTATCGCCGTTGTAATTGGCCAGGTTGGCAGGGAAAGGGCTCTGGTTGTTGCGTGGGTTGAACAGGCCGGCCGCAATGCGCTCCAAATGCGTGTACTGCTGCGGGTTGGAAGCCCGCAGGAATTGCGCCCAGGCACGCGAATAAGCATAGGCGCCGTCGCCACCGTTGGGGTTGGTCCAATGGGCTACCACAGCCGGGTAGCTGTCCAGCGAAAAGGCCGCGTTCCAGTCCGAGCGCTCCATGCGGGAGCGAACGCGCTTGCCGGTGACCGGGTCGGTCATCCACTGCTTGTCATGCTTCAAACGAATATAGATCGTCTTGGAGCTGGGTTCAGGTTGCGGTTGAGGTTCAGGTTGCGGTTGAGGTTCAGGTTGCGGCTGCGGTTCCGGCTGAGGCTCGGGTTGCGGCTCAGGCTGGGGGTTCACCCCGCCCCACTGAAAGGCCTGCACGGCCGCGTACAACTTGCCCCCATCCAGCAGCGCGTTGCTCCACTCCCAGAAATTGGCTCCCGGCAAGCCCATGGCACGCGCTTCATTGAGGAACTCGGTGATCTCCGCCGGTTTGGCGCGCCAGCCCTGCTCACCATAAGCAGAGCCGCAGGGCACAATGGTCATATTGGGCTTCAGGGCGCGATACTCCTGCACGCAGCGCCGCAGCTGCTGGGCCGCATTGGTGGCGCCCTGCCAGTACACGCCAGGCATATTGAAATCACAAAAATCCAAAAAGGTCTTGAACGGAAATGGCGCGTGCAGTGTGGGGAAACGATAGCTGATCAGCGCCACCGGCGTATTGGGCAGTTCCTGCTTCAAGCGCTGCATGTACTTCTTGGCCACGTTGGTCATGCCCGCCGCCTTGAACTCATGCTCGGCATTCACGACGAAACCGGCCAGACCCAGCTGCTTGGTTAGCGTGGCCGCCGTGCGCGCCTCGGCCTCTGCATCCCTGCCGTAGACATACTGCCAGCCCCAGGCCTTGATGCCGCGTGCTTTCAACAGCGGCACCAGGGCCGCGCCCATATCTACGCCATTGGTAATGTTGTAGCGATACTGCCCATCAGCAATCTTGATCACCACGTGGGTAAGCCCATCCGCCTTGGCGCGGTCGGCGATCTTGACCACATCGCCGCCGTAGACGTCACGGACCTTCCAAATGTACATGCCTTTGCCAGTTATAGCCATTACAGCCTCCAGATCATGCCAGGTCGCTAGGGAGTGGTTGAAAGCGATGGCACACGCCTCTTTGATTGCAGGTTTTATGCCAACTTATGGGGAATCCTAGGCGTATAGATAGCAGAAAAGTGCTGGACCTCGCATAAGGAGCAGCTGCTTGTCAAGCAAAAAGAAAAGGCCAGCCCTCATGCGGCTGGCCTTTTCTAATAAGGACTTGGGCTGGGCTCAGGTCTTTTTCAAAATCTGCTTGGCCTCATCCCAAAGCGCGTCCATCTCCTGCAAGCTCATCTCACTCAACTGCCTCCCCTGGCTGCGAGCGCCCTGCTCCACATAGGCAAATCGCTCCCGAAAACGGGCGTTGGCGGCGCGCAAAGCCGCTTCGGGATCGATCTTCAGCCAGCGCGCCAGGTTCACCCAGGCGAACAGCACATCGCCGTACTCGGCTTCGCGGTCCTCGGGCGTTTCTGCTTCTTCGAATTCGCGCATCTCTTCGGCCACATCGCCCTGCACGCCCTCCAGATTGGGCCACTCAAAGCCCACCCGCGCCGCACGGGCCGTGTAGGCTTCCGCCTGGCTTAGCGCGGGCAGCGCCACCGAGACGCCGTCCAAGATGCCGCGCTGCGTGCCTTGGGCCGCCCGCTCGCCCGCTTTGATCTGTTCCCAATTGGCAATCACGGTCTCGGCGTCTTCAGCCTGCACATCCCCAAACACATGCGGATGGCGGTGGATCAGTTTGCTGATGATGCCGTGCAGCACATCACTCATCCGGAATTCGCCATCTTCGGTGGCGATCTGGGCGTGCAGCACCACCTGCACCAGCAGGTCACCAAACTCTTCCTGCATGGCAGCTGGGTCTTCCTGGTCCAGGGCTGCCAGTACTTCATAGGCTTCTTCGATCAGATTACGGCGCAGGCTGAGGTGAGTTTGTTCGCGGTCCCAGGGGCAGCCTTCGGGCGCGCGCAAATGTGCGATCAATTCCTGGAATTCTTCAAAAGAGGTGTTTGGTCCCAGCGCGGGCACATACAAGGCGGTCAGCACGCCAATCTGCTCGCTGTGGTCAATGGCGTGCAGTGGCAGCTCCTCCACCAGCTCGTCGGCCGTCCCCGCCGCATGCACCAGCCGCACCGCATGCTCATCGGGGTATTGGGCCATCAGGGTGATCTTCAGGTCACCGGCCACCTGCCGCGAATAAACCTGGGCCACCAAAGCCGGCGCGTGCGGCGGAAACAGGGGATGGTGCTGCTCCAACACATCCAGGGCATCTACAATGCTCAGCTGCGGCAGCAGGTCCTCCCCCAGCACCGCCAGCAACGGCTCCACGAAACTGAGGCCCTGCACGATCCGCACGGGAATGCCCGCCTGGCGCGCCCGCCGGGCGATTTCCGGAGCAGTGGTCTCCGCCACAAAAGGCGCACCCGGCACGGCATACACCACCCCACCTGGGCGGGCGCCCAGCTCCAGCACCTCAGACACGATCCGCGCATACACAGTCTCAAACTGCGCTTCGCTCTCATAGATATGATCAAAGCTGTGCACTTTGAGGCTGGCCGGGAAAGCGGACACCAGCGGATGCCGGCTGGTCCGCAGGTACACTTCCGGCACGCTGTTCAGCACATCCCAGGCTTCGCGTGTGATCTGTTTGGGGTTGCCGGGGCCAAGCCCCAACAGGGTAATGCCAGTCAATTCAGGCATGCTGCCTCCATTGCAAGTGGCGCAATTCTACTGCACCGTCAGGACAAAGAAAAACCGCAGCCGGTTTGGCTGCGGTTTTGTTCTGAGAAGTGAAAACTTAGCGCTTGGTATAAGTAGGCGCCTTGCGGGCACGCTTGAGGCCCGGCTTCTTGCGCTCTTTGGCACGCGGGTCACGGCGCAGATGGCCGTTCTTGGCCATCGGGTCGTGCCACTCGGGGTTCATCCCGGCCAGCGCACGCGCCAGGCCCATGCGCACCGCGCCGGTCTGCCCGGTGCGGCCGCCGCCGCGCACCATCACGCTGACATCTACACTGCCAGCCGCCGCAGCGTCGCCCAGCACATCCAAGATCGTCTTGGAATCGCCCAGGCGGGAGAAGTACTCATCCAACGCTTTGCCATTAACAATGAACGCACCTGCGCCGCTGCTGACCCGTACCCGAGCAGTGCTGGTCTTGCGACGGCCAATGCCTTCGTAATATTGTCCTGCCATCGTTACTCCTATCCTACTCGAACGTCAGAGCCTGGGGCTTCTGCGGGTCGTGGGGATGCTGCGGACCGGCATACACCTTAAGCTTCTTGATCAGTTTGCGACCCAGTTTGTTGTGCGGCAGCATGCCGCGCACTGCGCTCTCGATCACGCGCTCTGGGTGTGTGGCCAGCATGTGCTTCAGGCTGGTCTCTTTCAGACCGCCCGGGTAGCCCGTATGGCGATAATAGATCTTGTCCACCAACTTAGCGCCGGTAACCGCCACGCGTTCGCAGTTGGTCACCACCACAAAGTCGCCCAGATCCACACCAGGGGTGTATTCCGGGCGGTGCTTGCCCAGCAGTACGCGGGCAATGCGAGTGGCCAGGCGGCCCAGGTTCTGGCCGTTGGCATCTACGTGGTACCACTGGCCGGAAATTTCAGCGGCCTTCGGATAATAGCTTTTTTGCATCATCAAACCTTCACAGTTCTCAATATTCTACCGCAACCAGGGTCAGCCCCTGGGGCGGCGCCATGTGACGCGCTTTGGTGCGTCCGTCTTCCAGCAACCGAGCTACCTGCTCGGGATCTTCCTGGCCTTGGCCGATCTTCACTTGCAGGCCCACCATGCGGCGCACCATGCGGTACAAAAACCCGTCAGCGCTCACGCTGAAGACAAACTCATCTTCAGCCATTTTCTGCCAGGCCGCCGCCTGCACCTGCCTCACCGTGCTGCCGCCTGGTGTAGGCGCCGACCCGAATGAGCCGAAGTCATGCCGGCCGCGCAGCTGCCGGGCCGCCGCCGACAAGAGCCGCAGGCCCGGCGCCGGCCACACCCGCCAGGCGTAACGCTCCCTGAGCGGGTCGCGCTGCGGTTGGCAGTAGAGGCGGTAGTGGTAGCGCCGGCTGCGCGCCTGGTAGCGAGGATGGAAATCCTCCGTCACCTGGCTTAGCTGGGTGACCGCCACGTCTGCGGGCAGGCCGACATTCAGGGCTCGCTGCAGCGCCTCGGGCGCATGCCTCCAGGCCAGGTCAAATGCGGCCACTTGGCCGCTGGCATGCACGCCGGCGTCTGTGCGGCCGGCCACCAGCAGGCTGCGGCCCTGCCAGCCTAAGCTGCGCAGCACCGTCTCTACCTCCGCCTGCACACTGCGCCCAGTCTTCTGGCGCTGCATGCCGTAGAAGGCGCTGCCATCATATGCTAGAACGACTTTGTAACGTGCGGCCATCTCGCTAGGCTCGATGGGTGCTCCAACCGGTTAGGCGCATGTGTTCGCCAAGCCGGGTTTCAAACAAACTTATTCGACCAGTTCCAACAAGACCATCTCGGCGCGGTCGCCTTCACGCGGGCCCAGCTTGGTCATGCGCGTGTAGCCGCCGTTGCGTTCCGCAAAGCGCGGTGCGATCTCGTCAAACAGCTTCTTGACGATCACCGGGTCATTTAAGCGCGCGGCAGCCAAACGGCGCGAATGCACTTTGGCCGAAACTTCCTCGACCGCATTGCCGCGCTTAGCCAGGGTGATCAGCTTCTCGGCCTGGCCGCGGATGGCCTCCGCCTTGGCGCGCGTGGTGCGAATGCGCTCGTGCTCAAACAGCTGCTTCACCAGGATACGGCGCAGAGCCGTGCGAGCGCCGCTGTTGCGGCTGAGGCGCTTACCAGCAATTTTGTGACGCATGTTTTACTCCGACTCCGCGGCGCCCTCAGTGGGTTCACCGTCTTGTTGCATATAGCCCTTTTCGCGCATCTTGTCGACAAGCTCGTCCATGCTCTTGTCGCCAAAATTGCGAATGGACATGACCGCATCCTGGCCCTTGTCCAACAGCTCCATCACCTCACCCACCGTCGTGATGCCGGCCCGCTTCAGGGAGTTGAAGACGCGTACAGACAAGTCCAGGTTTTCGATCGGCGTGTCGTACACTTCGCTGGAGAGGCGGCTGTCGCCCAATTCTTCTTTGGGCGCCGGGCTCAGCGTGATCTCGGTCACGCCGGCAATGTGGCGCAGGTGTTCGATCAGGATGCCGGCCGCGGTGCTCATCGATTCCTCGGGGCGCACCGTACCGTCGGTCCAAATCTCCATCACCAGGTTGTCGTAGTTGGTATCCTGGCCCACACGGGCGTAGTCCACTTCCCAGTTCACCCGGCGTACCGGGGTGTAGATCGCATCCACTGGCAGCTCGCCGATCGGCAGCTTGCCGCTGCGGTCGTTGGCCGGCGAATAACCGCGCCCGCGCTCTACTGTCAACTCCAGCTCCAGCTTGGTCTTGCCGCTGTCAGAGGTGAACAGATACAGCTCCGGATTGACGATCTCGATCTCAGCCGGAGCAATAATGTCAGCCGCCGTGATCACCCCTTCGCCACGCACTTCCAGGTGCATGCGGGAGGTGGAGCCTTCGTGCATTTTCAGGCGCAGCTGCTTCAGCTGCAGCATGATCTGGATCACATCTTCGCGGATGCCTGGCACCTGGCTGTACTCATGCTGAACGTCAGTCATGCGCATGGAGGTAACAGCCACCCCTTCCAGAGACGAGAGCAGCACCCGGCGCAACGCATTGCCCAGGGTGCCGCCGTAGCCGCGCTCCAGCGGGCTGATCGAATATTTTCCATAATTGCGGGCTTCCGCGATCTTCTTGATCCGCGGGGTCACCATATTACTTAAGACAATCACAGCATCGTCCTTCTTCCCCAAACACAGGTCTTGCCCTGCGCGGGAACCTTGAATTGCCGCCGCAGCTTACATGCGGCGGCGTTTGGGTGGGCGGCAGCCGTTGTGCGGAACCGGCGTCACATCAGAGATGGAACGCACCTTCAAGCCCATGCTTTGCACAGCGCGCACAGCGGACTCACGGCCAGGACCAGGGCCTTTCACATACAACTCAATTTCCTGCATGCCCATATCCTGGGCAGCCTTGACTGCACGCTCCGTAGCCAGGCGTGAGGCGAACGGGGTGCTCTTGCGAGAACCCTTGAAGCCCACCAGACCTGCGCTGGCCCAGGAGATCGTGTTCCCCTGGTCATCCGTCACCGTCACAATCGTATTATTGAAAGTGGCGAAAATATGGATCTGCCCAGTCGTAACCCGGCGGGCGCCTTTCTTGGAGCCGCGCGTGGAACGAGAAGGCTTGGCCTTCTCTTCAGAAGGGGCAGCTTCTGCGCTAACGTTCTTTTCTTTATCTTCAGCCATTCGTTACTCCAATTACTTCTTGGTAGCGCCGCGGCGACGGCCGCGACCGGCCACAGTCTTGGCCGGACCCTTGCGGGTGCGCGAATTAGTGCGGGTGCGCTGGCCGCGCACCGGCAGCCCGCGGCGGTGACGCAAACCACGATAGCTGCCAATTTCCATCAGACGCTTGATGTTCAGCTGGATCTCACGGCGCAGGTCACCCTCCACCTTGAAGTTCTGGCTGATGTACTCGCGCAGTTTACCGGCTTCTTCGTCGGTCAGGTCTTTGACGCGCGTGTCCGGGTTCACCCCAGTCTCGCTCAAAATACGCTGAGAGGTCTTCAGGCCAACGCCATAAATGTAGGTCAGGCCATATTCAATGCGTTTGTCGCGTGGCAAATCCACGCCTTCGATACGTGCCATCTATCCCAGCTCCTAACCCTGGCGCTGCTTGTGCCGCGGCGTGCTGCAAATCACGTACAGCTTGCCCTTGCGCTTCACGACCTTACAGCGTGCGCAGCGTTTCTTGATCGATGCAGTTACTTTCATCATTTACTCCAAACCGCCACCATTTCCGGCGGCAAACGACCTATTTTATCTTTCTTTCCAAATTCCGTCCAGACCACAGCTTACTGGGTCAGGATCAAAGGGTCACCCTCGGTGACCGCCACAGTATGTTCAAAGTGCGCCGTCAGCGAGCCGTCTGCAGAAACCACGGTCCACTTATCCGCCAGCACCCGTGTGCGGTGCGTGCCCACCAGAACCATCGGCTCCAGGGCGATCGTCAAACCCGGGCGCAGTTCCAAACCTTGGCCCGCTGTGCCGTAATTCGGCACCTGCGGTCCCTCGTGCATGTTGCGCCCCACCCCGTGGCCGGAGTATTCGCGCGGCACGTGGTAACCGTGGCTCTCTACCCACTCCTGCACCGCGGCAGACACATCGCCCAGCCGGTTGCCCGGGCGCAGCTTCTCAATACCCAGGCGCAGCGCCTCACGGGTCACATCAATCAGCTTCTGAGCCTCGGCGCTGATCTCGCCGACGCCGGCGGTAAACGCTGAGTCACCCACGAAACCCTGCCAGACCGTGCCGCAGTCCACCGAAAAAATGTCGCCCTCGCGCAGCTCGATCTTGCGGGTGGGCAAACCATGCACCATCTCTTCATTGATGCAGGCGTTGATCGTGCTGGGGTACGGATACGGCCCCGGGTAATTGAGGAAAGCCGGCGTGGCCCCGTGGTCACGAATGACCTGCTCGGCCAGCTGGTCCAGCTTATCGGTGGTCACCCCGGGACGAATGTGCTTGCGCACTTCCTCCAGAGCCAAAAAGTTAATGTGCCCGGCCTGCTGCATGATCTCGATCTCAGCAGGGCTTTTCAGGACGATGTTGCGTTCCCAACTCATGACGAGCTGCCCACCCCTAGCGCCGCCAACAGGTCCCCGGTTACCACATCGATCGGTTGGTCGCCGTTAATGCTCACCAGAACGCCCTTGTTGCGGTAATACTCCACCAAAGGCGCGGTCTGCTCATGGTAGACCCGAATGCGCCGTTCGACAGTCTCACGCTTGTCGTCGTCGCGCTGGTACAGTTCAGAGCCGTCTACATCGCAGACCCCCGCCTGCTTCGGCGGGTTGAACTGCTCATGGTAGACATGCCCGCCCGCCCGGCAGACCCAGCGCCCGCTAAGGCGTTCCACCAGCACCGCCTCATCCAGTTGGATCAGGGGCACGGTCTTTACCGCCGTGCCGATCTCTTCCAGGGTCTTGCCCAGGGCTTCTGCCTGGGCCGGCGTACGCGGGAAGCCATCCAGCAAGGCGCCGCGTGCGCAGTCAGGCTGGGCTAGGCGCTCACGCACCATGGCGATGGTTACATCATCGGGGACCAGATCGCCCCGATCCATGAACTGCTTGGCCAGCACCCCAAGCTCGGTTTGGTTTTTAATGTTCTCTCGAAACAAATCTCCGGAAGAAATGTGGGCCAGGCCCAACTGTTTGGAGATAATTTCGGCCTGGGTTCCCTTACCGGCTCCAGGCGGACCGAGTAAAACAAAAATTGTAGGCACGTCGCTCCCAGCACTTGCTTTATCGGACAAGCAGGGACTCCTCGTAACCGTGCAGCTTCAACTCCGCATCAATGTTGAAGAATGTCTCGCGCACGGTGCCAACCACGATCAGCAAACCAGAGGAGCTCACCAGGAACAGGGTCGCCTGGCTGCTGTTGGCGGCCAACAGCGGGAAAGCGATGCTGGCCAAGTAAGGCAGCACCGCGATCGTGCCCAGGAACAGCGCCCCGGGCAGCGTGATGCGCCGCAACACCGTGGTCAGATATTTCTGGGTAGGTGCGCCGCGGCTCACGCCCGGGATCTGGGCCCCCACCCGCTTCAGGTTCTCACCGTAGTTCTGCTGGGCAAAAAGCACATCCGTATAGAAGAAGGAAAATGCCACCACCATCAGGAAGTACAGCAGCCAGTACCAGCCGCCCTGCGGATTGAAGAAGCTCTGAATGCCGACCGACAGGTTGGCCACCCAGGCCGTATCAGAATTGGCAAAGAAGGTGGCGGCGATGGAGGGCATTTGCAACAAAGCTTGCGCAAAGATCAGTGGAATCATGCCGGCCATGTTGACCATCAGCGGCAGCGTGCCCTTGACTGGCATCGACATGCGATTGCCCATACGGCGTCCCGGGTACATCACCGGTACATTGCGGCGGCCCTGCTGCACATACACGATCACGAAGATCGTCACGATCATAATGAAGACGATGATCAGCAGAGAGAGCCAGCCCACCGGCGAGCCGGTGATCAGTTGCAGGAAGTTGCTGGGGATTCTGGAGATGATGCCCGCAAAAATGATCAGCGAAAGGCCCTGGTTGCGGATGCCGTACTCAGAGATCAGCTCACCCAGCCAGATGGCAAACATCGTGCCCGCCACCATGCTGAAGATGATCGCAAGCGATCCGATTGGATTGCCATTCGGGCCAAAGAAGCCGAAGTTCTGAATGACCTGCCCGCCGGCCAGGGTGGAGAAAATGTTGATCTGGCCGATGGCGGTTAACGCCGCCATGGGCACCGCCAACAGATAGGTCCACTTCTCCATCCACTTGCGGCCCTCACGCGGGTCTTCCTCCATGCGGCGTTGCAGGGACGGAATGATCGGCACCAACAGCTGCAAGATGATCTGCGCCGTAATGTAGGGATAGACACCCATCGCCAGCACAGAGAAGTTCAGCAGCGTACCGCCGGAGATCAAGTCGATCAGACCCACCAGCGTGGCGGCGGAGCCGCCCTGGTCCATTAGGCTGGCGATCAGGTCACGGTTCACCCCAGGAATCGGCACGTGAGCCGCCAGGCGATACAAGATCAGAATGGCAAATGTGAACAGCAGCTTCCGGCGAATATCCGGAGCGGTCCACAAATAGCGCCATGCTCCACCTCGTCTCATGCAATCTCCTTAGTCCAGACTGAGCTCAGTCTGGCTTAGCTTCTTCGTTGATGATCTCGACGCTGCCGCCGGCTTTTTCCACCTTGGCGATGGCAGCTTGGCTGGCGCGGTGCACGCTGATCTTCACGGCTTTCTTCAACTCGCCGCGCGCCAACAGGACAATCGGGTCCTTGGGGCTGCGCAGCAAGCCGGCCTTTTGCAGGCTCTCCGGGTTCACGGCAGCACCTGCCTTAAAGGCATCCAACTGGTCCAGATTGACCTCGTTGTAATGCGTGCGGAAAGGCGAATTGAAGCCCCGCTTGAAAGGCAAGCGGCGGAAAAAGGGCAGGTTGCCGCCCTGATGGTGCAGGCCGGCGCCGCCGCCGGCGCGTGCGCCTTGGCCCTTGGTACCACGGCCGGCGGTTTTGCCCCGGCGGCCGGCGGTACCACGGCCAACCCGACGGCTGACAGTGGTTTTACCCTTGTTGGGTTTAAGATCATGCAATTTCATGCGAATCAAGCCTCTTCTATCTTGACCAGGTGGATGATCTTCTTGATCATGCCACGCACAGTGGGCGAATCCTGACAAACCACACTGTGGTTCATACGGCGCAGACCCAGCGCGCGCACAGTCGCCTTCTGGCTCTTCTCGTAGCCAATCGGGCTGCGCACCAGCGTCAACTTGATCTGCTTGTTAGAACCCTTCTTAGCTGCCATTCTTCTTGCCTCGGTCCCAGAAAGGTTTCACATCACTGATGTCCTTGCCGCGCATGGCGGCCAGTTCATCCACAGACTTCAGCTGCTTCAAAGCTTCCACAGTCGCCATCACCACATTGTGGATGTTGGGGCTGCCCATCGACTTGGTCAGGATGTCCTGCAAGCCCACTGCCTGCATCACCGCGCGCACACCGCCGCCGGCGATCACGCCGGTGCCGGGGGAGGCGGGCTTAAGCAGCACTTCAGAGCCGCCCACCCGTCCGATCACTTCATGCGGGATGGTGCCGTAATACAGGTTCATGCGCTGCAGCCGGCGGCGCGCCTGCGTGGTCGCTTTGCGGATGGCGTCAGGCACGGTGTTGGCTTTGCCCACACCTGCGCCTACCTGGCCGCCGCGGTCACCCACGATCACGGTCACACGGAAAGAAAAGCGCCGGCCGCCCTTGACCACTTTGGCCACCCGGCGAATTTCGACAGTCTTCTCTTCAAACTCGCGCTCGAACTCGGCAACCGGCGACTGCTTTTCGGTTCGTTTACCTTCGTTTGCCATAGAAACTCCTAAAATTCCAATCCTTCGCTACGGGCGCCATCGGCCAATGCCTTGACGCGCCCTGCGTAGCGAAAGCCGCCGCGGTCCAGCACCACCTGCTTCACACCCTTGGCCGTAGCGCGCTTAGCGACGGCTTCACCCACCACGCGGGCCTGCTCCGTCTTGTTCTTGCCCTTCATCTGGGCGCGCAGCTCCGTGTCGATGCTGGAGGCCGAAGCCAGCGTGTGCCCGGCGCCGTCATCGATCACCTGGGCGTAGATGCTGTCCAGGCTGCGGTAAACGTTGAGCCGTGGGCGAGCCTCGCTGCCGTTGACCTTGCCGCGCACGCGTTTGTGGCGGCGCAGTCTTGCGATATTGCGTGTCTTCTTTGCCATAATGCCCTTAACCTGCCGACTTGCCGGCCTTGCCCGCCTTCTGGCGGACATGCTCTCCGGCGTAGCGAATGCCTTTGCCCTTGAACGGCTCAGGCGGACGTACCTTGCGAATGCGGGCTGCGGTTTCGCCGACCAATTCCTTGTCGTAACCGCTCACCATAATGTCGCCCTTTTCCACAATGGAAAATGTGATGCCGTCTTCCGGCTCCACTTCCTTGGGATTGGAATAACCTACATGCAGCACCAGGGTCTTGCCCTTGACCTCTGCACGATAACCAACGCCATGCACTTCCAAGACCTTGGAGAACCCAGCGCTGGTACCCTGCACCATGTTGTTCACCACGGAGCGTGCGGTGCCGTGCAAGGAGCGCTCAAACTTTTCGTCTGAATTGCGCTGCACTTCCAGGGTGCTTCCTTCACGCTTGAAGGTGATGGCGGGCGGAAAGGTGTGCGAAAGCTCACCCTTCGGCCCTTTTACTCGAATAGAAGAGCCGGTGATCTCCACATCCACACCGGATGGGATCTCGATCGGCATTCGTCCAACTCTAGACACGCTAGACCTCCAAAGACCGGCAGCTACAGCCGGCTACCAAACCTTGCACAGAATTTCGCCGCCCAGGCCCATTTGGCGCGCCTTGCGACCGCTCATCACACCCTTGGGCGTGGACAAAATAGCAACACCCAAGCCAGACAACACCCAGGGGATCTCACTGCGCTTGGCATAAATGCGGCGCCCCGGCGTGCTCACCCGCTCCAGCCCGGAAATCACCGAGCGGCGCGTGCGGCGGTCGCCGATGTACTTGAGGCCGATGCGCAGCACCTTGAAGCCGCTGAAGTCGTCCGTGACCACTTCGTAGGATTCGATGAAGCCCTCTTCCTTCAAGATCTCGGCAATGGCCGCCTTCAGCTTCGAGCTGGGCATTGCCACCAGAGTGTGGCCCACCATCACCGCATTGCGCAGACGGGTGAGCATATCGCCAATAGGATCGTTTACAGCCATGATCGCTCCTCCTCGCCTACCACGACGACTTTACAACGCCGGGGATTTTGCCTTCCAGCGCAAACTGACGGAAACAAATGCGGCACAGGCCAAAACGGCGCATGTAACCTCGCGGCCGGCCGCAGATCTTGCAACGGTTGCGCACCTGCACGGCATACTTGCGCCGGCTTTCGCGCGTAACGATCGACTTTTTCGCCATGCTTAACCTTCCCTCTTGAAGGGCATACCCAGCATTTGCAGCAAAGCACGTCCTTCGTCATCATTGTGCGCAGAGGTCACAATGGTCACTTCCAGGCCGCGCACCTGCTCAATGCTGTCGTACTGGATCTCAGGAAAGACCAG
The DNA here is from genome assembly GCA_019637805.1 of Anaerolineales bacterium. NCBI lineage: Bacteria > Bacillati > Chloroflexota > Anaerolineae > Anaerolineales > Anaerolineales bacterium. The sequence goes on from JAHBVB010000002.1 coordinate 962,431, forward strand.
CTGCTCAGACAGGCCCAGGGTGTAGTTGCCGCGACCATCAAAAGCATCCGGAGAGATGCCGCGAAAGTCACGCACCCGCGGCAAAGCCAGGTTGACCAAGCGGTCAAAGAATTCCCACATGCGCTGGCCGCGCAGCGTAACCTTCACGCCAATCGCAACACCTTCGCGCAGCTTGAAGTTCGCAATGCTCTTGCGCGCCTTGGTGACCACCGGCTTTTGGCCGGTAATGATCGTCAGGTCTTCCACGGCCCCATCCAACGCCTTGGCGTCGCCCTGGGCCTGGCCCAGGCCCACATTCAGCACGATCTTCTGCAGCTTGGGCACTTCCATCACATTTTGCTTGGACAGCGCCTTCTGCAGATCCGGCAGAATTTCCTTGTTGTAGCGTTCTTTCAAATAATGTGCCATTCAATTACTCCAGCGCAAGCGCTAGTCAATCTGCTTTCCGCAATTTTTGCAGACGCGGTGCAGGCCCTTTTCGTCACGCAAGAAGCCCACCCGTGCAGGCTTGCTGCACTTGGGGCATACCAGCATCACGTTGGAAACGTGCATCGGGCCTTCAAACTCAACGATGCCGGGATTCAACTGGCGTCCCTGGGTCTGCACGGCGCGCTGGTGCTTCTTGCGCATATTGATCTTCTGCACCACCACACGTTCTTTGCTGGGCAGCACCTTGATCACTTCGCCGCGTTTGCCTTTGTCAATTTCTTTGCCGGTGATCACTTCTACAGTGTCACCTTTGCGAATTTTCTGCTTCACGTTCTACTCTCCTGCCAGCGCCTAAAGCACTTCGGGCGCCAGGGACACAATGCGCATGAACCCTCTGTCACGCAGCTCACGAGCCACGGGGCCAAAGATGCGCGTGCCGCGCGGGTTGGTGGTGTTGCCATCCAAAATTACGGCGGCATTGTCGTCAAAACGAATGTACGAACCGTCTTCACGGCGCCATTCCTTGGCAGTGCGCACAACTACGGCGCGCACCACATCGCTCTTCTTCACCGAGCCCTGAGGAATGGCACTCTTGACGGTGGCGGTGACAATGTCACCAATGAAACCATAGCGGCGGCCAGTGCCACCCTGCACCTGGATCACCAAGATCTCCTTGGCGCCGGTGTTATCGGCCACTTTGAGGCGTGATTCGCGCTGAATCATGCTAAACCACCTCTTCCTGTTCTTTGTGCGACAAGATCTCGGCCACAACCCAGCGCTTGGTCTTGGAGAAGGGACGGCTCTCGATCAGGCGTACCCGGTCTCCCACTTTGGCGCCCAGCTCGTCATGAGCCTTCAGCTTGTGCTGCGCTTCCACGACTTTGCCGTACAGCGGGTGGCGATGGGTCTGGCTGGTGCGCACCACCACGGTCTTTTGCATCTTGTTCGAGGTCACCACACCTTCGACTTGGCGGCGTTCACTCATGCTTCACCTTCCGGTTTCTCAGCTTGCTTCTGGCGCAGGATTGTCAGCAAGCGGGCGATTTCCCTGCGCGTCTGGCGGGGCAGGTTTTGGTCCTTCAGCTCGCCCGTGGCGATCTGAAAACGCATGCGCATCAATCTCTCGCGGGCGTCGTCCAACTGCTCCTGAATTCTCTCAGCGGTAAGACCGCGTATCTCTTCAGCTTTCATGGCTACTCACTCAAATATTCCGTGCGGCGGATGATCTTGGTGCGCATGGAAAGCTTGTGCCGGGCCAGGGTCAGCGCGGTCAAAGCCACATCCTCCGGCATACCCGCCACTTCAAACATCACGCGGCCAGGCTTGATCACTGCAGCGTGAAACTCCACACTGCCCTTGCCCTTACCCATGCGAGTTTCGGCGGCGCGCTTGGTGATCGGCTTGTCCGGGAACACCCGGATCCACACCTTACCGCGGCGGCGCGCCTCACGCACGATCGCTCGGCGGGCCGCTTCGATCTGGCGAGCCGTGATCAGCCCAGGCTCCAAGGCCTGCAGGCCATAGTCACCAAACTGCACTTCGGCGCCGCGCAGCGCTTTGCCGCGCATGCGGCCGCGGTGCATCTTGGGAAACTTGAAATTCTTCGGCATCAACATAATTACAATCCTTTAGCCGCCAGCGCTATTCGCTAACGTACACGCCTTCGGAGCTCTCCGGGGCAGCATCCGCCTCGGGGCGAGTATTGCCGCGGTACACCCACACCTTCACACCGATCACACTGTACTGGGTGTTGGCTTCAGCGGTTGCATAATCAATGTCGGCGCGCAGCGTGTGCAGCGGCACACGGCCTTCACGCTGCCAAACCCGGCGAGACATGTCAGAACCGCCCAGGCGGCCTGCCACTTCAACCTTGACGCCTTTGGCGCCGGCGCGCATCGTCTGCTCCACGGCGCGGTTCAGGGCGCGGCGGTAGCTGATGCGGCGCTGCAGCTGGTCGGCGATGTTCTGCGCGATCAGTTTGGCTTCCAGGTCTGGGTCCTTGATCTCTTTGATATCCAGATCGATCTTGGTACCCACCAGGGCTTCCAGGGCTTTGCGCAATTCCTTGACGCTCTCGCCCTTCTTGCCGATCAAAATGCCCGGCTTGGCGGTATGCACGGAAATCTTCACATTGCCAGGGAAGCGCTCCACCTCAATGCGGGAAATGCCCGCGCGCGGTGCCATCTTGTTCACCAGCTGGCGGATGGCGAAGTCCTGGTGCAGGCGCTCCACATAATCCTTGCCCTGCGCGAACCAGCGGCCGTCCCAGGTCTTATTGATCTTCAGGCGGAAGCCAATCGGATGTACTTTGCGACCCATAATTCTCCTAGCTCTTCTTTGCCGGCGCGGCAGGCTCAGCCCCGCGTTCGCGCAAAATAACCGTAACGTGAGAGGCGCGGCGCAGCCAAGGCTTAAAGCGGCCGCGGGCGCCAAAGCGGCGCCATTTGCGCGTGCGGGCCTCGTCGGCGGTGATGGTGTGAATGTACAGGTCCTCACCGTTCAGGCCCATGTTCTTGGTAGCGTTGGCCGCCGCAGAAGCCACCAGCTTGGAGACCGGCTTGGCCGCCAGGTTGGTGGTGAACTTCAAAATGTTCAGAGCCTCGGCCACATCCTTGCCGCGCACCAGATCGATCACCAGGCGCACCTTCTGGGCAGAAATGCCAACATCGCTGGCTTTAGCGCGAATATCTTGAGCCATCGCTTAGCCTCCCGCCGAAGACTTCTTCTCATTGACGTGGCCGCGGAAGGTGCGCGTGGGCGCAAATTCGCCCAGGCGGTGACCCACCATGTTCTCAGTCACGTAGATCGGCACATGCCGGCGGCCGTCATGCACCGCGATCGTATGCCCCACCATCTGAGGGAAGATCTGGCTGGCGCGGCTCCACGTGCGCACCACGGTCTTCTCGTTGCGCTCGTTCATCGCCTCAATCTTCTTCAACAGTTTCGGGTCGACAAACGGCCCTTTTTTCAGTGAACGTCCCATTTACTTCTCCAAACCTTTAGCGGCGTTTCTTGCCGCGCTGGCGCAGGATGTACTTATCGCTTGCCTTGTTGCGCCGCGTCTTCTTGCCCAAAGTGGGCTTGCCCCACGGGCTCTTGGGGCTGGCCATACCCACCGGTTGGCGGCCTTCGCCACCACCGTGGGGATGGTCACGCGGCGTCATCGCCGTGCCGCGCACCGTCGGGCGAATGCCCATGTGGCGCTTGCGGCCGGCCTTGCCCAGCTTGATGTTGCCGTGGTCCACGTTACCCAGCTGGCCAATCGTGGCATAGCAGGCCTGGCGGATCAGGCGGATCTCGCCCGAAGGCAGGCGGATTTGGGCGTACTCGCCCTCTTTCGCCGTCAGCTGGGCGCTGGCGCCGGCCGAGCGAACCATCTGGCCGCCCCGCCCTTCCTTCATCTCGATGTTGTGGATCACGGTACCGGTGGGGATGTTCGCCAGCGGCAACGCATTGCCGGGCTGGATCTCCGCCTTTTCGCCTGCCACCACTTTGTCGCCCACCTTCAAACCCAAGGGCGCCAAAATATAGGCCTTCTCGCCATCTACATAGTGCAATAGCGCAATGTAGGCTGTGCGACCGGGATCGTACTCAATGCCGGCCACCTTGGCCGGAATGTCGCGCTTGCTGCGGCGGAAGTCCACTATGCGCAGGCGCTGGGGATGCCCACCGCCGCGATGGCGCACGGTGATCTTGCCGCGTACGTTGCGTCCGCCCGAGGCCGTCTTCTTGGCCAGCAGCGAGCGTTCTGGCTTGGACTTCGTGATTTCGTCGAAGGTATAGCCAGTTGCGTCGCGGCGACCCGGTGTAGTCGGTTTGTACTTCTTAACAGCCATTACTTAACACCTTCAAAGAGTTCCATGGTTTCGCCAGGCATCAGGGTCACGATCGCCTTGCGATAGCTGCTGCGGCGCAGCCGCATGCGGCGGTTTTGCGCCGAGCGGGCCCGCTTGGCCGGCATATTCATCACATTGACCCGCTCGACCTTCACATTGAAAAGCAGTTCGACCGCGTCTTTGATCATTGCCTTGTTGCTGTCAACAGAGACCTCAAAGGCCACCTGGTTCAGCTTGGAATTCTGATAGCTGGACTTCTCGGTGATCAGGGGTCTGCGTAAAACGTCGTAAACAGTAGTCATCTTCGCCTGCTCTTAGCCCAAGAAGTTCTCGATGGCTTCGATGGAAGCCAGCGGCAGAATGAGCTTGTCATAGGTCAGCAAGTCACGCACATTGACGTAATTGGCCAACAACGTCTTGAAGACGGGCAAATTGCGTCCGGCGCGCTGAACCATTGCGTAATTGTCGTCCTTGGCCGGCATCACCAACAGGGCCGTTCCCTCACCCACCAGGCTGCTGACCGCCTGGGCCACCAGCTTGGTCTTGGCTTCGTCCAGGCCGAAGACATCCACCAGAATGATCTCCTGCTCAGCCGCCTTGGCGGACAGCGCAGAACGCAGAGCCGCCTGGCGCATCTTCTGCGGCATGCTCTGGCTGTAATCACGCGGGCGCGGCGTGTGGATCTTGCCGCCGCCTACCCACTGAGCCGAACGGATGGAACCCTGGCGAGCGCGGCCGGTACCCTTCTGCTTCCAGGGCTTGCGGCCGCCGCCGGCGACTTCCGAGCGGGTCTTGGTCTTGTGCGTACCCAGGCGCGCATTGGCAGCCTGGCGTACATAGGCCTGGTGCATCAGATCGGTGTTGATCGGCGCCTCAAAGATCTTGGCCGGCAACTCCGCTGTTTGTCCCAGCTTCTTACCTTGAATGTTGTAAACGTCTAGTTTCATGGATGACTTCCCGAGCCGTTAGGCCTTGCGGGCCTCCCGGATGGTCACGATCGTGCCCTTGCCGCCCGCCACTGCGCCGTGCACGCCGATCAGGTTCTTCTCGGTGTCCACCAGCACGACCTTCAGGTTCATGGCGGTTACCTGGCGGGAACCCATATGGCCGGGCATCCGCTTGCCCTTGAACACTTTGCCGGGATACGTGCCGGCGCCAATCGAGCCCACCGCGCGCTGCCGGTCAGACTGGCCGTGCGTAATGGGACCGCCGCCGAAACCGTGGCGCTTCATCGCGCCGGCAAACCCCTTGCCTTTGCTCACACCGATAATATCGACGTGGTCGCCAATGGCAAACGACTCCGCGGTCACGGTGTCGCCTTCGGTAATTTCGGGGGATTTGGTGCGGAATTCACGCAGGAACCGCAACAGGGGAGCCTGGGTGCGGTTAAGGTGGCCGCGTTGGCCGCCGGTCAGGTGCTTGGCCTTGGTCTCGCCAAAGCCCAGCTGCACAGCGCTATAGCCATCCGTGTCCGGGCGACGCACCTGGGTGACATAACAAGGCCCAGCCTCGATAAGCGTGACCGGCAACGCACGGCCTTGCTCGTCGAAGATCTGGGTCATGCCGATCTTCTTTCCAATAAGCCCTTTAAACATCTTCGGTTTGCTCCTTAGTTCCATTGTTAGGGACTGTCAGTCTGGGCTAGACTGCATCATCCCGAGTGGCACAGTCAGCCACCAGCTGGGAGAACTTTGCGTCTCCCTTACTGGTGGCTCTTGCACCACCCCAGCAAAGCCTTAGCTCTGCATGTTCTGCTCATTTTTCTGGGCTTGGCCAGCGAATGGCCAAGCCCAGAACTATACCAAACAGTCGTCTATTCGTCCAGTGCTAGATCTTGATCTCGATGTCTACACCGGCGGGCAGATTCAGACGCATCAACATATCGATCGTCTTGGAGTCCGGCTCCAGCACGTCAATAATGCGGTTGTGCGTACGGATCTCAAAGTGCTCGTGCGAGTCCTTGTCAATAAAGGTCGAGCGGCGCACCGTAAAACGTTCACGCTTGGTGGGCAGCGGCACCGGGCCTACCACACGGGCGCCAGTGCGTTCTGCCGTCTCCACAATCCGCTTGGCGGACTGGTCGATCACACGGTGATCGTAGGCTTTGAGACGAATGCGGATCTTCTGCTTGGTGGTTGCCATGTCAGTCCAGGATCTCGGTGATGACACCGGCGCCGACGGTCAGGCCGCCTTCGCGAATGGCGAACTTCGAGCCCTGCTCCAGCGCCACCGGCGTCCCCAACTCCACATCCAGGTTCACGTTGTCCCCAGGCATCACCATCTCCACCCCAGCAGGCAGGGTGATCTCGCCCGTCACGTCCAACGTCCGAATGTAGAACTGCGGCTTGTACCCACTGAAGAAGGCTTTGTGCCGCCCACCCTCTTCCTTCTTCAACACATACACTTCGCTCTTGAACTTGCGGTGCGGTTTGATGCTGCCAGGCTTGGCCAACACCATGCCGCGCTCCACCTGCTCACGGTCCACACCACGCAGCAACAGACCCGCATTGTCGCCTGCCAGTCCCTCTTCCAGCTGCTTGTGGAACATCTCAATGCCCGTCACCACCGTGCTGCCCGCTTCATCCCGCAGGCCCACAATGTCCACCGTGTCGTTCAGCTTGACCTTGCCGCGGTCAATGCGGCCAGTCACCACCGTGCCGCGACCTTTGATCGAGAACACGTCCTCCACAGACATCATGAACGGCTTGTCCACTTCACGCGTCGGCTCCGGAATGTACTCGTCCACCACCCGCAGCAGTTCCACGATCGGCGCATACTCTGGCGCATTGATGTCCGTGGAGGTGCTCTCCAAGGCCTTCAAGCCCGACCCGCGCACGATGGGGGTCTCATTGCCCGGGAAGCCATATTCATTCAGCAGCTCACGCAGCTCCAGCTCCACCAGCTCCAACAGTTCCGGGTCGTCCATCATGTCGGTCTTGTTCAGGAAGATGACGATGCTCGGCACTTCCACCTGGCGCGCCAGCAGCACGTGCTCACGCGTCTGCGGCATCGGCCCGTCCGGGGCCGCCACCACCAAGATGGCGCCGTCCACCTGCGCCGCTCCCGTGATCATGTTCTTGATGTAGTCCCGGTGGCCCGGCATGTCCACGTGCGCATAGTGGCGCTTCTCGGTCTCATACTCCACATGCGTGATGCTGATCGTGATGCCGCGCTCGCGCTCTTCCGGCGCATTATCGATCTGGTCATAGGCTTTGAACTCGCCTTTGCCCATCAACGCCGCTACCTTCGTGATCGCAGCCGTCAACGTGGTCTTGCCATGGTCAATGTGCCCCATGGTCCCCACATTCAAATGCGGCTTACTCCGATCAAATTTTTCCTTCGACATGATTGCTCCTTATTCCTTAGCAGTCCAGCTAGTTGGCCTGAATGAGTTCCTCAGCCAAGTTGGCCGAGACTTGAGAGTAGTGATCAAATTCCATCGTAAACGCACCGCGGCCCTGCGTAGCAGAGCGCAACTCGGTGGCGTAACCGAACATTTCAGCCAGCGGCACCATGGCACGCACAGACTGCACACCACCCTGGCGAGGTTCCATACCCTGGATCTCGCCGCGGCGGGCGCTCAACTGGCCTACGATATCGCCAAGGTACTCCTCAGGAATGGTCACTTCAACTTTCATAACCGGCTCCATCAGAACCGCCTTGCCGATACGCATACCTTCCTTGAAGGCCATCGAACCGGCCATCTTGAAGGCCATTTCATTCGAGTCGACTTCATGGAAGGAGCCGTCATAAAGGGTTACGGCGATGTCCGTGACCGGGTAACCGCCCACCACGCCGGCCTCAGAGGCCTCGCGCACACCCTTCTCGATTGCCGGGATGTATTCCTTGGGAATAGCGCCCCCGACAATTTTGTTCTCAAAGCTGATGCCGCTGCCCGGTTCGCTGGGTTCCATTTTCAAAATGGCGTGGCCATACTGGCCGCGGCCGCCGGACTGCTTGACGTAACGCATTTCGGCTTTTTCCACCGGACGCGTGATGGTTTCACGGTAAGCCACCCGCGGGCGTCCCACCGTCGCAGCCACCTTGAACTCACGCATCATGCGGTCCACCAGAATATCCAGGTGCAGCTCACCCATACCGGAGATCACGGTTTGGCCGGTCTCCGCATCGGTCTGCACGCGGAAGGTGGGGTCTTCCTCGGCCAGGCGATGCAGCGCTTCGGCCATCTTGTCCTGGTCGGCGTTGGTCTTGGGTTCCACCGCAATCGAGATCACCGGCTCAGGGAAGCTGATGTTTTCCAGAATGATCTGCTTGGTTTCATCGCACAGTGTGTCACCGGTGAAGGAGTTCTTCAAACCGATCACCGCACCAATGTCGCCCGCCACCACTTCTTCGATCTCTTCACGGCGGTCGGCATACATACGGATCAAACGGCCAATGCGCTCGCGGTTCTTCTTCGAGGAGTTGTAGACAGAGCCGCCCTTGACGATCTTGCCGGAGTACACCCGGAAATAGGCCAGGCGGCCCACGAACGGGTCAGCCACGATCTTGAAGACCAAAGCGCTCAGCGGCTCTTCGTTCTTGGGGTGGCGCTCAACCGTCTCTTCGCTGCGCGGGTCAATGCCTTCCACTGCCGGAATGTCCAGCGGGGACGGCAGGTAATCGATCACCGCGTCCAGCACGGGCTGCACGCCGCGGTTCTTCAAAGAAGAGCCGCAGAACACAGCATTGGCCCTGCCTTCGATCACAGCCTTGCGCAGTGCAGCCTTCAGTTCAGCAATGCTGATCTCCTGGCCTTCCAGATACTTGTGCGTCAGAGAGTCATCGGTTTCGGCAATGCCTTCCACCATGCGCTCGCGCCATTCCTTGGCCTGGGCCTGCAGGTCAGCCGGAATATCGCCGACCACCGGCTTGGCGCCGGTCTCTTCTTCCCAAATGATCGCCTTCTGCTCCAACAGGTCGATAATGCCCTGGAAGCTGGACTCGGCGCCGATCGGCAGCTGCATCGCGATCGGGTTGGCGCCCAGGCGCACACGGATGCTCTCCAGGCTGCGCTCAAAAGAAGCGCCGATGCGGTCCATCTTATTAATGAAGCAGATGCGCGGTACACCGTAGCGGTCAGCCTGGCGCCACACAGTTTCACTCTGCGGCTCCACGCCTTGCACGGCGTCAAAAACCACCACACCGCCGTCCAGCACGCGCAAGGAGCGCTGCACTTCGGCGGTGAAGTCGATGTGGCCCGGGGTGTCGATCACATTGATCAGGTGTTCTTTCCACTCGGCAGTCACCGCCGCAGACACGATGGTGATGCCGCGCTCGCGTTCCTGCTCCATCCAGTCGGTGACGGTGTTGCCTTCGTCCACCGAACCCAGGCGGTGCGTCTTGCCGGTGTAGAACAAGATACGCTCGGTAGTGGTCGTCTTACCGGCGTCAATATGGGCAATAATGCCTATGTTTCTAAATTTCTCAAGCGGATAAGTAGCGGGCATAACTCTCTTTGTTCATTACTCCGTATTTCTAAACACGATAATGGGAGAAGGCGCGGTTGGCCTCTGCCATCTTGTGGGTTTCGTCTTTTTTGCGAACAGAAGCGCCCTGCCCGGCGGCCGCTTCGCTCAGCTCAGCAGCCAATTTCTCGGAAAAGGACTTGCCGCCACGCCCGCGCGCCGAAGCAATGATCCAGCGCGAAGCCAGGGCGAACTGGCGCTCCGGGTTCACTTCCATCGGCACTTGGTAGGTGGCGCCGCCTACGCGCCGCGGACGCACTTCCATCTGCGGGCCTACGTTCTTGAAGGCGGTGCTGAACACTTCCATCGGGTTTTGCTTCTTCTGCTTCTCGATCAGGTCCAGGGCGCCATATACCTGGCGGGCGGCGGTGCTCTTCTTGCCGCCGCGCATGACGCGATTAATGAACATCTGCACCTCAACGCTGCTGAAACGAGCGTCAGGAGCAATAATGCGCTTCTCGGGTTTCTGTCTGCGTGCCATCTACTTCTCCACTATGCGATGAATGCTAGGCCTTGGGCCGTTTGCTTCCGTACTTGGAACGCGCCTGCTTGCGGTCATTCACCCCGGTGGTATCCAGGGTGCCGCGCACGATGTGGTAACGCACACCGGGCAGGTCCTTCACACGGCCGCCGCGCACCAGCACCACCGAGTGCTCTTGCAGCGTATGACCCTCGCCGGGAATGTAAGCGCTAACTTCCATGCCGTTGCTCAGGCGCACACGGGCGATCTTCCGCAAAGCAGAGTTCGGCTTCTTGGGGGTCATCGTACGCACAACCGTGCACACGCCGCGCTTCTGCGGGGAACCCTTAGGCAGGCGAATGCGGCGCTGCGTATGCGTGTTGAACACATACTGCAAAGCCGGCGCTTTGGTCTTTGCCCGTTTTGTTTTGCGGCCCTTGCGGACCAGCTGGTTAATCGTCGGCACTCTTCTTCTCCGTTCTACGTTTCACTACATCTTTTCGTACATCGAGGCCATCGCGTGCTGGATGGCCTCGACATTGACTGCGCTATGCGGGCCCAATCGGCCCGGATCCTACGTCGCGGCGAAAGATTTTAGCAGTATCCCCAATTTGCGTCAAGGATTGGCCTTAAGGTCATCACCCAGGCCCAGCAGGCCGGTACCCAGCCGCGGCGGGCGTGTGCGCTGCTCTTCCTTGCCGAACTTGATCACGCCTTCGTCGGTTTCAGCCTCCACAGACAGGCCCAGGCTCTGCAATTCCTTCACCAGCACCCGGAAGGAAGCCGGGATGCCCGGCTCTTCGATGGGTTCGCCCTTGACGATCGCCTCGTAAGTCTTCACCCGGCCGATCACGTCGTCGGACTTGACCGTCAGCATTTCCTGCAAAGTGTAAGAGGCGCCATAGGCTTCCAGCGCCCACACTTCCATCTCACCGAAGCGCTGGCCGCCGAACTGCGCCTTGCCGCCCAGCGGCTGCTGGGTCACCAGGCTGTACGGGCCAGTCGAGCGGGCATGCACCTTGTCTTCCACCAAGTGATGCAGCTTCAACAGGGTCATGATGCCCACCGTCACCGGTTGGTCATACGCTTGGCCGCTCTTGCCGTCGCGCAGTAGCTGCTTGCCCAGGTACGGGGCCGGCTTGGCGGTTTCCAGCGTGTAGGCGTCCGCCAGCTCGCGCAGCTTCTCTTCGCCGGCGTTGCCCGCCGGGCGGCCCATGCGATCCAGCCACAGGCGGGCGCAGGCCACCACAGCTTTGGTGCCGCGCTCACGGCGCACGTCCAGCTGCAGGTCGGCCTGCTCAAACACCAGGATCTCATCCGGGTTGTAACCCTCTTCGACCAGCCATTCACGTGCCACAGAGTGGCGCGCATAGGTTTCATCCTGGGCCAACTTGGACACATCGTACTTCTTGGGGCCTAACCATTGCTCCAGGTACAGGTTGCGTACCTCATTTTCATCTTCCAGCGCTTCCGGGTCCAGGTTGCCGTTCTGTTCGGCCAACCAGGTCCAGGAACGTTCGCCGGCTTCACGCCAGGCTTGGTCCACCAGCCAGGCACGCGCCAGTTCGGCTTCGATCTCCTCTTCGCTGGCGCCGTCAAACACCGGCACCACCGAGCGGAAGCCGAGCCGCTTGGCCGCCCAACCCAGGTGGGTTTCCAGGATCTGGCCGATGTTCATACGGCCGGGGACGCCCAGCGGGTTGAGGATCACGTCCACCGGGGTGCCGTCTTCCAGGAAGGGCATATCCTCCACCGGCACCACCTTGGACACCACACCCTTGTTGCCGTGGCGGCCAGACATCTTGTCGCCGGCGGTGATCTTGCGGCGCTGGGCCACGGAGACGCGCACCATCTTCTCTACGCCGGCAGACAACTCAATGTTGTCCTCGCGGGAGAAGACCTGTACGTCCACCACCTTGCCGCGCTCACCGTGCGGCATACGCAGCGAGGTGTCTTTAACGTCACGTGATTTCTCGCCGAAGATGGCGCGCAACAGGCGCTCTTCGGGCGTGAGTTCCTTCTCACCCTTGGGCGTGATCTTGCCCACCAGGATGTCGTTGGGGCCAACCTCGGCGCCGATGCGCACGATGCCGAACTCATCCAGATCCTTGACGGCTTCTTCGCCCACGTTGGGGATGTCACGCGTGATCTCTTCGGCGCCTAGTTTCGTGTCGCGGGCTTCCACTTCATATTTTTCAATATGAATGGAAGTGAAGCGATCTTCCTGCACCATCTTCTCAGAGATCAAGATGGCATCTTCAAAGTTGCCGCCTTCCCAGGAGAGGAAGGCCACTACTGCATTTTGGCCCAAAGCCAGGTTGCCTTCCACCGTGGAGGAGGAATCGGCCACCACATCGCCCTTCTTGACCTTCTGGCCCTTCACCACGGCCGGGCGCTGGTCAATACAGGTGCTCTGGTTGGAGCGTTGGTATTTACGCAGGCGGTAGGTGTATTCCTTGCGGCTCTTGCCGCGCAGCACAATGTCCTCGCCGCTGACTGAGATCACTTCGCCATCTTCTTCCGCCAGGATCACCTGGCCGGAGTCCTTGGCGGCGTGGCCTTCCATGCCAGTCGAAACCAGCGGCACTTCCGGGATCAGCAGCGGCACGGCCTGCGACATCATGTTCGAACCCATCAGGGCGCGGTTGGCGTCGTCATGCTCCAGGAACGGGATCAGCGCCGCGCTGATGCCCACCAACTGGTGCGGGGCGATATCCATGTAATCAATATCTTCCGGGTTGGTGAACATAAAGGCCGAGTGATGGCGGCAGGACAGGCGTGAACGAATGAATTCACCATATTCGTTCAAGGGCGCATTGGCCTGCGCGATGTAGTAACGGTCTTCTTCATCGGCGGACAAGAAGATGGAAGAGTCGGTCACATACGGAGTGATCGGCACTTCTTCTACATCCAGCTTGGCAATCTCTTTGGCCAGTTTCTCATCAATACGCGTTTCCGCCTTGGCGATCACTTTGTCATTCTTGGGATCCACCAGGTCTTCACGCAGCTTGCGGCCCACCAAGCTCTTGTCCTTGGGACCCAGCGCCTTGACCACCTTGCGGTACGGCGTCTCGACGAAACCATAGTCGTTCACCCGCGCAAAGGAGGCCAGGTTGCCGATCAGGCCGATGTTCGGGCCTTCCGGCGTCTCGATCGGGCAGATACGGCCGTAGTGCGAATGGTGCACGTCACGCACATCGAAGCCGGCGCGCTCACGGCGCAGACCGCCCGGGCCCAGCGCCGAAACACGCCGCTTGTGGCGCAGCTCGGAGAGCGGGTTGGTCTGGTCCATGAATTGCGACAGCTGGCTGGAGCCATAGAACTCTCGCAGCGCAGCCACCACCGGCCGAATGTTGATCAGCGTGATCGGCGAGAGCTGCTCCTGGTCACGGATCGACATACGTTCTTTGATCACACGTTCCATGCGGCGCATACCCACCCGCAGCTTGTTCTGGATCAGCTCGCCCACCGTCTTCAGACGGCGGTTGCCCAAGTGGTCAATGTCATCAGCGAACTGCTTCTGATTGTTGATCAGGATCATGCGGCGGGCCAGGTTGATCAAATCCCACTTGGTCACCGTGCGGTGCGCCAGGGGAATGCGCTCTTTCTGGTCCAGCTTCTGGTTCAGTTTGTAACGCCCCACCCGCTCCAGGTCATAGTGACGCTGGTCAAACAGCTGGGTTTGCAGAAACTCGGTAGCGTTGTCCAGCGTGGCCGGGTCGCCCGGGCGCATGCGCTTGAAGAACTCGATCAGCGCCGCCTGGGCCACGCTGATCTTGCCGTTGTTGGTATCCCACTCGGGTTCCTGGTCCAGCGTCGACTGGATAAAGGAGCGGTCCGGGTTGGTGTCAATATCGCTGAACAGAGCCAGGATCTCTTCATCCGAGCCCACTTTCAGCGGGTTGTCCTTGACGCCATCATCGACGGCTGCCAGCGCGCGCAGCAAGATCGTGATCGGCACCGTGCGCTTGCGGTTGAACTTCAGCGTCAGGTAGTCGGTCTTGCGTGTCTCGAACTCCATCCAAGCGCCCCGGTCGGGGATTAGCTTGGCAGTCGCCAGCGGGCGGTTGGTGGCGCGGTCCAGCGGCGCTTCGAAATACACGCCCGGCGAGCGGATCAGCTGCGAGACCACTACACGCTCCGTGCCGTTAATAATGAAGGTGCCCTTCTCCGTCATCTCGGGGAAGTCACCCAGGAAGATGTCCTGCTTGATCGGCTCTGGCACATCCGGCCCGGCCAGCAGCACAGAGATGTACAGTTGGCGGGCATAGGTCAGGTCGCGTTCAATGCACTCTTCGATCGAGTGCTTCGGATCCTCAAACCAAAACTTCAAGTCCCACTGCTTGGACTCAGGGCTGCGGCTCGGGAAGAACAGCTTCATGCCCTTGTTGTAAGATTCGATGGGCGAAATTTCATGGAAGAGATCTCCCAGGCCTTCGTCCTTAAGGCGCTGGAAAGAGCTGAGCTGGACTTCGATCAGGTCCGGCAGCGTGAGTTCAGTCGACATGCGGGAATAGGTTTTGGTGGGAAGAGCTTGCGCCATTCAGCGCCTCCTAAGAATGAAAGATGCTGCAAAATACGAAAAAGCCGCTCTCCAAAAACACCGGAAGTAGCGGTAGGTTGCCAATCGTCAATTATATGGTAGAGCGGCTAACTATGTCAAGCCAGATCTGGCTCTCTTTAGGTTAATCCAATTCTCTAGTCGCTTACCCGCCTGGGTAGTATCATTTATACCCCAGGTCAGCTGGATGATCGCTGGAATTTGCTGTTAAGCATCTTCCAGAGGAAAGTCCGCACTCCACAGAGCATGACGCCGGGGAAACTCCCGGGGCGGGGCAACCTGCCGGATCAGGGCCACAGAAACATACCGCCAAACGCTGCGGTTGGATGCAGCTTGCTGCACACAATGCAGCGTAGGCAAGGGTGAAATGGTGGTGTAAGAGACCACCGGCGCGGGCAGCAATGCTCGCGGCCGGGCAACCCCCGTCAGGAGCAAGGCCGAGCAGGGACGAGCAGCGGCTCGCTGCGTTTGAGTCCCGGGTTGGCTGCACCGAGCTGGCCAGAGATGGCCAGCCCAGACAGATGATCATCCACGACAGAATGCGGCTTACAGGCTGGCCTGGGAAGCAGTCCTAAGTGAGCAGTGCTCGAAAGAACACTGCTCACTGCTTTACTACCACAAGAGGAAAATACCATGCCAAACAAACCAATCCTCGGCTTCATCGGCCTCGGCCTGATGGGCAAACCCATGGCCGCTCATCTGCTCAAGGCCGGCTTCCCGTTATGGGTGCACAACCGCAGCCAGGCCGCCGTGGACGAGCTGGTCGCGCTGGGCGCCACTGCGGCCGGCAGCCCGGCTGAGCTGGCGGCCGCAGTCGACATCGTCTTCACCTGCCTGCCAGACTCGCCAGACGTGGAACAGGTCGTCCTCGGCCCGGACGGTATCGCCGGCGGCGCCGGGCCTGGCCTCATCGTCGTAGACCACTCCACCATCAAGCCAGCCACCGCCCGCCACTTAGCGGCGGCCCTGGCCGAACGCGGCCTGGGCTGGCTGGACGCTCCCGTCAGCGGCGGCCAGCTCGGCGCCGAACAAGGCACCCTGACCGTCATGGTCGGCGGAGAGGCGGACGCGCTGGAACGTGCCCGCCCGGCCCTCGAAGCCTTTTCCAAGGCCATCACCCACATCGGCGCCGCCGGCGCCGGCCAGGTGGCCAAATGCTGCAACCAGATCATGGTCGCCGCCCAAATGACCGCCCTGGCCGAGCTGCTCATCTTCGCCCGCAAGGCCGATGTCGATCCTGCCAAGGTGGTCCAGGCCATCCGCGGCGGCGCCGCCGCCTGCTGGACGCTGGACAACAAACCCGAGCGCCTCTTCGCCGGCAACCGCCAGCCAGGCTTCAAAGCCTATATGCAGGCCAAGGACATGGGCATCGTCATGGACAGCGCCGCCGAATTCGGCATGCCGCTGCCCGCTAGCGAAGTAGCCACCCAGCTCTACGATCAGATGCTGGAAATGGGCCTGGGTGACCTGGACAACTCCGCCCTGGTCGGCGTGCTGGAAAAGATGGCCGGAGTGCAGCTATTAGCGGATAGCGATTAGCCAAAAAGACGCCAGCCGTGTCATTCTGAGCGAGTACTGCAACCAACACCCAATCGCCGAACCTCGGCCAGCGAACGCTGGGTTTCGCTTAGGGCTTAGAGCTAACAGCGAGCCGCTACAAAAACTGCGAATACACAAACACCGCCGCCACCACCATCAGCAGCGTCCCCAGGCTAAAGGCCAGCCGCTCCGCCCAGACCGGCACTGCATCCCGTCCAAACACCACCCGCCAGCCGCGCCACAGCTGCCCGGCCGCCGCCAGCAGCGCCCCGCCGCAGGCCATATAGGCCCAGGGCATGGCCCAGTTGCGGTCCATCATCTTATAAATGCCGGCATACACCAGCACCGCCATCGCGATGATATGCCCCAGCAGGATCAGGCGCGTGCCGCCGCGGTTCTCGGCATTGCGCACCAGCAGGCGGTGCGCCTGCCAGGTCACCAGGAAAACGCCAATGCGCATAATGCCGGAGGGAACGGCCGCATATTCATCCGGGCGCAGCACGTCCAGGCCCAGAGCGAAGCACAGTGCCATCAGCGGCACCGCCGCCGCGGCCCCCGTCACCAGCGGCCCGCCCCATTGCTTCAGCGCTTCGCCCACTGCCAGGGTGGCCAGGCCAAAAACGAACATACCCAGCAGGCCGGTCTCGCTGCCCTGAAAGGTCTTCTCCCCGGCCGTGAACCAGATGTGCGCGACCAGCGCCAGGTAAAGCGCCATGCGCGCCCCGGCTGCGGCCTGCGCCACCTCGCGCCGGTCAAACCAGGCGGCCGCAGCCAAAGCCGCCACCCCCAGCGCCAACCAAAGCGTCATTCCATCCTCCGCGTGTAGCCAAACTGCTTCAGCGATTTCTCGTCGTTGCGCCAGTTGGGCCGCACCTTCACTCGCAGCTCCAAAAAGACCTTGCGCTCACTCATGGCTTCGATCTCTTTGCGCGCTGCCTGGCCGATCTGCTTGATCATCGCCCCGCCCTTGCCCACCACGATGCCCTTGTGCGAATCGCGCTCGACGAAGATGGTCGCCTCAATATGCGCCCCGCTCTCGCCGCGCTCCGTGAACTGGTCAATGCGCACGTCAATGCCATGCGGCACTTCCTCTCGCAGCAGCTGCATCGCCGCCGCCCGGATCAGGTCGGCGGTGATCTCTCTTTCATATAAGTCCGTCACCTGCTCGGCCGGGTAGAAGGGCTGGCCCTCCGGCAGCAGGCCCTGTAGGTGGGCCAGCAGCGCATCCACCCCGGCGCCCTGCGCCGCCGAGATCTCGAACACGCTGTGCGCCTCCACCAGGGCTTCATACTCGGCCCGGCGGGCGGCCAGCTGTTCGCTGCTGAGCAGGTCCACCTTATTGATCGCCAATACCAGCGGCGCCTTGCGCCGCCGGGCGGCCAGGCGCTCCGCCAGTTGGCGGTCTTCCGCCTGCGGGCTGTGGGCTGCGTCCACCAGGAACAAGACCACATCCGCATCTTGCAGGGCGAATTGGGCCTGCTCGTTCATCAGCGCCCCCAGCTTGTTGTGCTCCTGGTGCAGGCCGGGCGTATCCACAAAGACCAGCTGCGCCTCCTCGGTGGTGAGGATGCCCAGCTGGTTGCGGCGCGTGGTCTGCGGCTTGGGGGAAACGGCCGCCAGCGGCTGGCCCATCAGGCGATTGAGCAGCGTGGACTTGCCTACGTTGGGCTGCCCCACCACAGCCACGAATCCGGCTTTGAAGTTTGCTGACATGGCGGGATTGTAACAGGCCAACGCTGGACAGTTGGCCCGGCTTCATGTACAATGCGGCGTCTGATTCAGAGTAGGTATTTTTGGAGGAACGTTGGCAAACATTAAATCTGCCATTAAACGCAACAAACAAAACGAAAAGCGCCGCCTGCGCAACCGTGTCTTTCGCGGTACCGCCCGCACTTTCGTTAAGAAGGCCCTGACCGCCATGGGCGCCGGGGAGCTGGAAGAGGCTCGTGAGGCCACCCGCCTGGCCGCCAGCGCGCTGGACAAGGCCGCCCAGAAGGGCATCATCCACAAGAACAATGCCGCTCGCCGCAAGGGCGCCCTGATGGGCAAACTTGCCGCCATGGAAAAGAGCAGCTAGCATTCACGCATCCAGAAAAGCGGGAGCCTTTGCTCCCGCTTTTTTTTGTTGGCTCGCCCTGCAAGACACGCCGTTATAATCCCAGCGAGTAGCCCCATGTTTGACGCCGAAAAGCAAGCCATCGAAGCCCGCCTGCGCGCTTTCTGTGAAGCGCAAGGCCTGCCCGCTCCCGACCAGGTGCAGTGGAGCCAGATCCCCTTCGCCGGGGAATGGGGCATCTCCACCTCCCTGTTCCAGATCGCCGCAGACTCCGCCCGCCAGGGCGGCCAGAAGGTCAACGTGCCGCAGCGCGCCAGCGAGCTGGCCGAGGCGCTGGCCGCCGAGCTGGGCACGCCGCCCGGCTTCTCCCGCGTCGAGGCCGTGCGCGGTTACCTGAACCTGTACTTCGCCGCCGCCGACTACGCCGCCCGCGTCCTGCAAGATGTGGCCGCCGCCGGCGAAAGATACGGCCACGGCGCGCCCAAGGGCGAGCAGGTCATGCTGGAATATTCGCAGCCCAACACGCACAAAGCCTTCCACGTCGGCCACCTGCGCAACATGATCCTGGGCGCCGCCCTGTGCAACATCATCGAAGCCGCCGGTTACCAGATGGTGCGCGCCAACTACATTGGCGACTTCGGCAAGGATGTGATGAAGTGGGTCTGGAACTACAAGGCCCGCCACATGGGCGAGCAGCCCCCTGCCGAAGACGTGACGCGCTGGATGGGCGATCTGTACGCCGAGGCCAGCCGCGAGCTGGAGAACAACCCGGACGGCGAAGCCGAGATCCGGGCGCTCTTCAGCCAGTGGGAAGACCCGCAAAGCGAAGCCCACCAGCTGTGGCAGCTGACCCGCCAGTGGTCGCTGGACGGCTTCAACGAGATCTATGACCTGATGGGCATCCGCTTCGACCGCATCTATTACGAGAGCGAGATGGAAAAGCCCTCCAAGCAGATGGTTACCCAGCTGATCGCCGAAGGCATTGCCACCGACGAGCGCAGTGAAGACGGCCCGGTGGTGGTCAAGCTGGACCAGCTGCTGGGCCTGGAGCAGGAGAAGTTCCGCGTGATGGTGCTGATGCGCTCGGACGGCACCGCCCTGTACGGCGCCTGGGACCTGGCGCTGGCCCTGGCCAAGTTCCGTGAATACGAGCTGACCAAGTCCATCTACGTGGTGGATGTGCGCCAGTCGCTGCACTTCCAGCAGGTCTTCAAGACCCTGGAGCTGGCCGGCTACAGCGATCTGATGAAGAAGGTGCTGCACATCCCCTACGAAGTGGTCAACCTGCCCGGCAACATCATCCTCTCCTCGCGCGAGGGCGTGGTGGTGCTGCTGGAAGAGCTGATCCGCGAGGCCACCCGCCGCACCGGCGAGATCGTGGCCGAGAAGAACCCCGAGCTGGACGCCGCTACCCGCGCCCAGGTCGCCCGCCAGGTCGGCCTGGCGGCCATCAAGTACCCGATGCTGGCCCGCGAGAACACCAAGATCGCCACCTTCGACTGGGAAGCCGCCCTGGACTTCAACGGCCAGGCCGCCCCCTACATGCAATACGCCCACGTGCGCGCCAACAGCATCCTGCGCCGAGCGGGCGGCGCGCCCGCCGCGGCTGTGCCGGGGCAAGACCTGCACAAGAGCGAGATCGAATTGATCGACCTGATCTCGCAGCTGCCCGACACGGTGCAGCGCGCCGCCGCCGAGTACAAGACCCTGCACATCACCAACCTGGCCTACGAGGTCGCCAAGGCTTTCAACGACTTCTACAACCAGTGCCCCGTGCTGGGGGCCGAGGAACCGGCCCGCAGCTTCCGCCTGGGGCTGGTGGCGGCTGCCAAGCAGGCGCTGGCCAACTGCCTGGCGCTGCTGGGCATTGAAGCCCCTGAAGTAATGTAGCCCCATCCCCTGCCCCAAGGAGACCTGCCGATGCCCGCAGCCCAGCCCCGCCGCCTGTACCTGACCAACCCCAGCCAGTTCAAGATCGAATACGAGATCAATTCGTGGATGAAGGCGGGGTCGCAGGTGGACCTGGCGCTGGCCACGGCCGAGTGGGAACGCCTCTGCCAAACCTACGCCGACCTGGGCGCTGAGGTCGAGACCTTCGACCCGCTGCCCGGCTGGCCCGACTCGGTCTTCCTCGGCGACGCCATCTTCCTCTACGGCGACCAGGCCATCGCCAGCCGCTTCCGCCACCCCGAGCGGGCCGGCGAAGTGGAGCCGATGGTGGCCCGCTTCGAAGAGCGCGGCTTCCGCGTCCACTGGCTGCCGGACGGCCTCTATTACGAAGGCAACGGCGAGACCATGCCCTGGAACGGCCGGCTGCTGGCCGGCTACGGTCCGCGTAGCGACCGCGCCGCCCACGACTTCATCTCCAGCACGCTCGAAGTCCCCGTCCTCTCCATCCATGTCCAAGCCCCCCACTTCCATGTCGATACCACCATTTGCCCGCTGTCCAGCGGGGCACTGGCCTACGTGCCCAACGGCATGGACGCCGAGAGCCGCCAGCGTGTGCACGCCCTCAACGCCGATCTGATCGAGATCGACGACGAGGAAGCCCGCCTGCTGGCCTGCAACTCGATGGTCTTCGGCAACACGGTCATCCTCAGCACCCAAAAGGCCCCCCGCTTCGAGAAAGCCCTGGAGCGCGCCGGCTTTGATGTGCTGGCCCTGGACATGAGCGAGTTCGCCCAGTCCGGCGGCGGCGCCAAATGCCTGACGTTGGAAGCGTATAGCGCATAGCGATTAGCTGTCAGCTGTCAGCCATCAGCGTTCAGCTTGCGTAGCGGACGAAGCAATCTCCACCTTAGCCCACGCCCCACATCCCTGGGTCATCCTTCACGACGCTTGGTCGTTGCAGAGCAACGACCAAGCGTCGTGAAGGATCCCTGATAGCGTTGCCAGGAATCCAAGTTCTTTGGGCTGGCAAGCGAAGTTCGGTATACACACCTATGTTGTGTATAATGCAAGCATGCAAAGACTTCAACGCGTTCAGATCCTGCTTGATGAGCAGCAGCAAAAATACCTGGCCCGCGTGTCCAAGAAAAGCGGCAAGAGCGTCTCGGCGCTGATACGCGAGCTGATCAGCGAGAAGATGGCCGGTGTTAAAGAAGCGCGCCTGGCCCAAACCGCCCGCGAGCTGCGCGCGGTCTACGAAACAGATGAAGAACTGACCTCCTTCAGCGGACTGGACGCCGAAGACTGGCATGCGTAGAGGGGAAATCTGGCTGGTCAACCTGGACCCGACCATTGGCTCTGAGATACGCAAGCAGCGCCCCGCGGTCATCGTCAACCGCAATTCCGTCGGCATCCTGCCGTTAAAGATCGTGGTGCCGATTACCGGCTGGAATGACAAATTCGCCGAAGCGCCCTGGTTGGTGCCGTTGGAACGCAACTCCACTATCGGCCTGGTCAAGAAATCGGCTGCAGACACTTTCCAAGTGCGCTCAGTCAGTGACCAACGCCTGGTGCGCCGCCTGGGAGCGCTGGATGCGGACACCCTGCAGCGGATAGATGCCGCGCTGAGCCTGGCACTGGATTTGGATTGAGACCGCAACAAGGCACAAACCCATCCGTCATTGCGAACGAGCGAAGCGAGTGAAGCAATCTCGGCTTGCAATACGAGATTGCTTCGTCCGTTTCCAGCGCTGACGCGCTGGAATACTCCTCGCAATGACGAAAGGGGCGAGACTGGCAATGACGGGGCGGGCCAGAAAAGTTGTAATAATCATATTGTGGGGAGCGGGGTTTGTTACATGTTACATGTTTGAATTCAGGCATTTTCATTCTCCATAGAAGGATCGACCAGTTCGAATAAGGCGGTTTTGCCATGAAGCCCTTCGTTGGCGCGGCGGATCCGCCCGGCGGCCACGAGCTGGTGGACGGCGTTGCGCACGGTGCCGGGCGAGTATTCGGCGAGCCAGGCGATGAGCTGGGGTGTGGTGGCGGAATCGTGCTCTTCGATATAGTCCAGGATGTCGGCGAGGACACCGGGGCGAGGCGGCTTTTGGCCGAGATGCGGGCGATGTTCGGCGGCGGTGAGGTGGACACGCAGCGGGGTGGCTACGTCTTGTTCGAAGTGCACCTGGGCAGCAAAAGCGGATGGGGCGGCGTGACGGGCTTTGAGCGTTTCGAAGTCAATGCGGGCTTCTTCGGGCGACTGGACACCAAGCATGAGGTCGACCCCGGCCGAGATGGAGGAGGAGCCGCGGAAACTGCCGGAGCGGTTGGTGTGGTGGATGAGTAGGACGGCGGCGCGGCAGTGCTCGGCTAGGCGGCGAAGGTTGTAGAGCAAGGGCTGGACAGAGAGCACGGAGTTCTCGTCGCCACCGCGTAGGACGCCTGCCAATGTGTCGATGACGATGAGCTGGGCTTCGAAGGTGAGGGCGCGCTGTATGAGGTGTTGAATGTCTTGCGGTTGGCGCAGGTCGTAGCCGCCGAAGGAGACGAAGTGCAAGGGCAGGCCGTAGCCCGCAGAGCGGCCGTGGAGCACGGCGTGGATGCGGCCCCAAAGGCGGCTGAGGCCGGTTTCTTCATCGACAAAAATTGTGGGTGCCTGGGTGACCGCTCTACCCAGCCAAGATAGGCCAGCGGCCACAGCGACAGCGAGGTCGAGCGCGGCCCAGGTTTTGAGCGAGCCGGGCGGGCCAACCAATAGGTTGAGGCTGGGGCGGGCAAATACGCCTTCGACGCACCATTCGGTTTGCGGCGGGTCGGTGTAGGCATCGTCTGCGCGGTAGTAGATACGCGATTTTTCCTCGGGGTCTTCGACGGTTTCGAGGACGGCGTTGACCTCTTCGACCATCTCGAAATGGAAATCGCGGGTGGCCTCGACGAAGGCCGCGTAACGGGCACGGCGGCCGCGGGCGGCTACCTGGTCTATGGCGTCGGTGATGTAGACCCATTCGATGGGCAGGTCTGACGGCAAGGATTCTTTGTGGTTGTGCTGGATGAGGCGGGCAGCGTATTTGGCGGCCTCGGGATTGGGCCTGTATGGCGTGGACATGAAACCCCCAAAAGCAAAAGGGTGAGGGCGGAAGGCTGAAGGATGAGGCCGCCCTGCAGGATAGCTATAGCATGGATGGCAGGGGTTTAGTGGGATTAGGGTGTGGGGTCAAGGATAAGGAGACAGCAAAATACATCGTTTAATATTGGACAATAATATTCTTCTTAAATCTTTATTGGTGTTATTGGCGAAAAACCACCAAGCTTCTTGAAGTTGACCTGATGCGTAAAGTTCTCAAAAGCATCAGACGGATCTAACATCTCAAAATTAAGGGTTTCCATAGTTTGGCGCGGCAGAAGTGAAGAAAGAATCGGCTGGTCCTCGAGATGACCGGTCTTCGTGTTTAATAATTTGCAATAAACAGTTAGCAGAACAGCAGCCACGGGAACAATTGCGAGCACCTCACGAACTACGCGAAGTGATGCGCTACAAACATAGTCCTGGTAAACCTGATTCCGGATGGAAAGAGGCAACGGACGTGTCGAAAGTTTCCCGGACTTCAATAAGGACTTTTTCTCCTTAGGAACTATGTCGCTAGTTCTAACATACAGATTTACTTGAACTGAATCCCTACTCAATACACTTAGCTCCACTCTAGAACCAAGCCCTTCCAATTCGCTGAAAGCGGAGGGGAAGAGCTTGAAAGCTGATTGCATTTTTGACTTTTCTTTCTTTAATACACCTTTAGCAAGTTTCCATTCCAATATCTTTTCTTTATATCCCTGCTCAGCCAAAGTAAAAGCCTCTCGGTCCTTTTCTGAGGCTTCGAGGATTTGCTTTTCTAATTGATGTACTTTCTTTTCTGTTCTGCGCAGAATTCTGTCAAAAAAACTCGGTTTGTAGTTTTTAAGTTCTGCTTCTGCAAGCTCCGCAAATTGGCTAGAGGAAACTGGTTTTGCAGGTGGGTCAGCTTCTATTTTCTCCCAGTCAACACTCTCACTGCATTCTTTATGCAATGTTTGCAAAAGTTCGATGTAGTTTTCATATTCTGCGACTTCTAATTCAGCTCTAGCCAATTCAGTTAGCCATTCAGCTTCCTTACGTTGCCGCTCTAGTTCGCGCTGGCGTCTGCGCTGTTCACGTTCCATTCTATTGGCTGTAGCATTTACTGCTCTGAGAGTTCCTCTAAAGCTCACACTGTCCTCCCATTCAAAAAATGAGCAGAGCTAAGTGCTATACACTTAGTCAGCTGGACAAATCACAATACCATAGTCGCACCCAGTAGCCAGTTTAGTCGATTCTACGATGTTTATAGACATATAAATAGTGATACAGATTGCTTCGTCGCACTTGCTACGCAAGTACTCCTCGCAATGACGGTAAAGTTCAGCCGCGTATTACTTCGTCTTACGCCTGCCCGTATACGAAGAGGCAGTAATGCCAAAAATCGTGCACAGCCGCGTATCCAACATGCGTGAGCGGATGCGCGGGTCCATATCATCCAGCCGGTCGGCCGTGGTGATCACCGTGGGCAGCTGGGCGTTGTAGCGATGGTTGAACAGCTGGTAGAGCTTCTCGCGCGCCCAGGGCGTGGCCGACTGGGTGCCCAGGTCGTCCAGCACCAGCAGCTCGCTGTTGCGGATCTCCTCAAAGCGGCGGTCGTAGCTGACCGGGCTGTTGGGGTTGAAGGTCGCCCGCAGGTGGTCCAGCAGGTCCGGCACCATCACGAACAGCGGCACCTTGCCCATGTCCTGGCTGTAATTGGCGATGGCCGCCGCCAGGTGCGTCTTGCCGCTGCCGTGCGAGCCCATGAACACCAGCCAGCCCTTGGGCTTCTCAGCATATTTGCGGGCCGCGTCAAAGGCCTTGCGCAGCGACTTCTGGTCCGCCCCCGGCAGCCCCTCGCCCTCACGCAGGTCAAAGTTGGCGAAGTTGCGCTCGCGCAGCAGGTGCAGCGCCGAGAGCTCGTTCTGGCTGCTGTCGTCCATCGGGCGGCGGTAGTCCGGCGCCTGCACGCGCAGATGGCTGACCAGCTCCGGGTCAGACAAGCGCGAGCGGATGCGCCCCTCGACCTGGTCCAGGCTCAGGTTGGTGGTCACCACCAGCGGCAGGCGGTTGATGTAGCGGTGGTTGAGGATCTGGAACAGCTTCTCCTGGGCCCACTCGGTGGCGTTCTGCGTGCCGAAGTCGTCCAGGATCAGCAGCGGCGCCTGGCGGATCTCTTCGAAGCGCTCCTCGAAGCCGTGCTCCGAGCCGTAGGAGAAGCGCAGCTCATCCAGCAGGTCGGGTACGGTGATGAAGATGGCCGGCAGGCCGACCGAGACAGCGAAGTTGGCAATGGCCGCCGCCAGGTGGGTCTTGCCGCTGCCATAGCCGCCCTCCAGCAGCAGCCAGCCTTCCATAGTACGGGCGAAGTGCTGCGCCTGGTTAAAGGCCGTCTCCAGCGAGTCGGCCTGGCGGGCGGTCAGGCCCACCCGGCCGCGCACCTCGAAGTTGTCGAAGCTGAGGTGGTTGAGCTCGTCCAGGCGGCTGATGGCGTACAGCCGGCGGCGGCTGTGCTGAGCCACCTCGCCGTGCCGGCAGCTGCAGATCTGCAGCTTGCCGAACTCGGGGTGGCCGGGAGGCACCTCGCTGCGCACATAGCCCAGCCCGCCGCACTGCGGGCAGTCCGGGTCGCCGGCCAGATAGGCGCGCGGGTTCTCAGTGCTCGATGTAGTCTGAGAACTCGCCTTCGACGTATTTTCGGCGATCCTTTTCAGAATCCCCTTGAGTTCGTCGCTCATCTTTGCCTCCTTCCTGCCAACGCCGCAAAATGGCGTCCACATAACTCCACGAGCGGGCGTTGTTCTGCACCGCAATGCCGATGGCTTCTTGCAGCCAATCGTGCGGATAGTCTTTTTCGGCCTGCTTCAATATGTCGGCCAGCATGGGCGTGATCGGGCCGATGTGCTTCTCATACAGGCTGAACAGGTTGCCGTGCTCCTGAGCCAGCTCGATCGGGTAGCGGGCGTCGCCGGAAGGCTTCCAGGCTCCGTCGGCAATGGCCTGCAGCGCCTCCCGCCCGCGCGGCGAGTTGAGGAAGTAGAAGCGGCGCTGGGCGCCGTCGAACTCCAGCTCGGCCAGCAGCAGGACGCCGCGCCCCACGGCGCGCGCCAGCCCGTCTGCCAGGGCGGCCGCGTCCCCCAGCCCGGCCATGAAGACCGCATCGTCACTAAAGTCTTCGGGCTGCAGGTAGCGCGGGTCGCCTTCCATGCGCTCCAGCTTCCAGAAGGCGTACAGCAGCACCTTCAGCTCATTCAGGTCGTCCACCTGCGGCAGCAGCTGGCTGAAGAACGGCCCGGGGATGCGGGTGAAGCGCAGCTTGCCGTCCGGGAAACCGGGGAACGGGGCGCTCACCTAAAACTCCGAGAAGTCGATGTTCTTGGTGGCGGCGTTCTCGAACTTGGCCAGGTCCTCACGGAAGACCAGCTCGACAATGCCGGTAGGCCCGTTGCGGTGCTTGCTGATCATGATCTCAGCCACGTTCTTGCGCAGGCTGTCCTCTTCGTTCAGGTCGGGCCGGTGGATGAACATGACGATGTCGGCATCCTGTTCCAGCGAGCCGGACTCACGCAGGTCGGACAGGACCGGGCGTTTGTCGGCGCGCTGCTCCACGGCGCGCGAGAGCTGGGCGGCGGCCAGCACCGGCACGTTCAGCTCGCGGGCCAGCACCTTCAGGCTGCGCGAAATATACGAGACCTCTTGCACACGGTTCTCGTTGCGTGTCTCGCCGCGCATCAGCTGCAAATAATCCACCACAATCAGGTCCAGGCCAAATTCCATATGCAGGCGGCGGCACTTGGCGCGCATCTGCGTGGGCGAAATGCCGGGCGTGTCATCCAGAAAGATGCGCGTGTCGCCCAGCACATCCATCGCCTGGGCGAACAGGTCCCACTCGTTTTGGTTCAGCTTGCCGCTGCGCATCTTCTGGCCGTTGATGCCGGTCTCCTGCGACAGCAGGCGCTGCACCAACTGGTCGTTGGACATTTCCATCGAGAAAATGGCGACATGCTTCTTGGCGATCTGAGCGGCGTTCTTGGCCACCGACATCAGGAAGCTGGTCTTACCCTGGGCCGGGCGGCCGGCGAAGATCAGCAGGTCGGAGGGCTGCAGGCCCATCAAGAGCCGGTCCAGGTCAATAAAGCCGGTGGGCACGCCGTAGATCTCTTCGCCGCGGCGGGACATCTGCTCCACCTGGTCGAAGTAGTCCGACAGCACCACCTTGATCGGCTGCAGGTCGGTGGAGAGGCGCTGCTCGCTGGCGCCGAAAACGGCCTTCTCGGCCTCGTCAATGGCGCTCTCCACGGTGATGTCTTCCTGGTAAGCCACCTTGGCGATCTTGTTGGCGGCTTCCAGCAGGCGGCGGCGGATGGAGCTGTGCTGCACCAGCCGGCCATAGGCCTCGGCGTGCATGGAGCTGGGCACGTTGTTGACCAGGCTGGTCAGGTAGGCCGGGCCGCCCACCTCGGCCAGGCGGCCCTGCTTGTCCAGCTCCTCGGTGACGGTCAGCATGTCCACCGGGATGCGCTGCTCATGCAAGGCGGTGAAAGCCTCCCAGATCCAGCGCAGGCGGTGGATGTGGAAGTCGTCGCCGGTCAGGAAACCGGCCACGTCGTAATAGGCTTCGGGGTTGATCAGCACCGAGCCGATCACGGCCTCTTCGGTCTCGCGGCTGTGCGGAACCAACTGCGGGCTGGGGGCTTGCTCGGCTTCTTGCGGGAAGAGATCGCTCATGGCGGGCTAGTTGTTCTCGCCGCCGGGTTCGTCTTCCTCAGCATCGTCGTCCCCGTCCTCGCCGATGCTGAGGTTGTCCAGAAAGTCTTCAAACACTTCCAGGCGGCTGTCGGCTTCTTCCGCCTGCGGTTTCTCTTCGAAAATGTCGTCGGGGGAGAACTCGCCCTCGTCCAGGTCTTCCTCCGGCACGATGCCGACGGCGTCCATCACCTCGCGCGAGACCATGATGGGCACGTGCGTGCGCACGGCGATGGCCAGCGCATCCGAGGGCCGCGAGTCGACATTGACCGTGCGCCCGTCCACCTCGACCACGATGTTGCCGTAAAAGACATCGGCCTTGAGGGCGCGCACTTCCACGCGCGAGACGCGCGCCTCCAGCGAACGCAGCATTTCGCGGATCAAGTCATGCGTCATTGGTCGGGCCACTTCGACCTCCTGCAAGGCGAAGGTGATCTGCTCGGCCATGTACGGGTCGATCCAAATGGCCAGGTAGCGCTCGGCATCCACCTCACGCAAGATCACCACGCGCTGCTGGGACATCAGCCCGACGCGAATGCTATCAATGACGACTTCGATCATCTACTTGCAGCCTCCCGGCTCAGAAAAAGCCGACCCGGCCGGCGCCCGGGCCGGCAAAGTGGGCTATTCTATCATGTGGGATATCGAGGCTATTTTAACGCCAGCCCCACCGGAATTGCCAGACGAATATGGATTGTTAAAAACCCGGCTCGTATTTTTTTAACATTGCGTTATAATGCCGCCTTCGAGGCAGCCGATGCAAGACGAGTACGACACTTCTACTACATTGGGCGGAAAATAAAGAATGGCGCGCAAGTTCATCAAAGCCAGCAACACGCGCATTCTGTGGGTAGAAGGCCGCTGGACCAGCAACCCCGAATTCGTCCCCACCCTGCTCCAGAAGAATTTCCAAGTGGAGCGGGTCACCTCCGGAAAACAAGCCATCAGCCGAGTAGAAAAGAGCCGTCACGATCTGGTGATCGTCGACGCGGCTTCGATGCGCACCAACGGCAAGCGCATCTGCACCTCAGTGCGCAACCTGGTGGAGAGTATGCCGATCCTGGTGATCTCCGACTCGCAATACCCCATCGAAGCCGGCTTCGATTGCGCCAACGCGGTATTGGTGCTGCCCTTCACGCCGCGCAAGCTGATCAACCGCATCGGCCTGCTGCTGCCGGCGGACGAAGACGGCCTGCTGCGGGCCGGCCCGCTGGAGCTGGACCTGAACGCGCAGACGGTCAAGGTTCACGGCAAGAAGACGGCGCTGACCCCGCGCCTGATGAAGCTGCTGCGCATGCTGATCGACAATGCCGGCCAGGCCGTGCCGCGCGATACGCTGTTCAAAGAAGTGTGGCGCACCGAATACACCGGGGATACGCGCACACTGGACGTGCACATCAGCTGGCTGCGCCAGGCGATCGAAAAGGACCCCAAGAAGCCCAAGCTGCTGCACACCATGCGGCGCATGGGCTACCGGCTGGATATATAAAAAGCTCCCTTGCGGGAGCTTTTTGTTTGCTGTCGAGAAGGCTAGGCTTTCTCCACCCACAGGCTGGAGGCCAGCTCGTAGCCGATGACCTGATCGCTGCGCTCGAATTGCAGGCGCAGCGGGCCATTGAACGGCGCCCGGCTGACCAGGGTGAATTCCACGCCGGGGGTCAGGCCCAGGTTGCCGATGTAGCGCAGCTTGTCCATGTCATGCGTGCGCACCCGGCTCAGCCGCCAGGCGCTGCCGGGTTCCATGTCCACCAGCGGCGCATCCTGCGGCATGATGATGGTGCCGTCCTTGCTAGGGATGGGTTCGCCGTGCGGGCAGCGGGTCGGGTTGCCGGCCATTTCCGCCATGCGGTCCTCCAGCTCGCCGTTCATGCCGCGCTCAAAGACGTCGGTCAGCTCGTGGGCGGCGGCCCAGTCGTAGCCCATAACCTTGACCAGGAAAACTTCGCCCAGGCGGTGGCGGCGCAGGGCCGGCATGGCAATGCGCTCGCCTTCCATCGTCAGGCGGATGCCGCGGTACGGCTCGTAGGTGGCGTAGCCGGCGTCGGTCAGGCGTTTGACCATGCGGGCGATCGCCTGCGGAGAGGATTCGACATTATCCGCCAGAATGGAAAGCGAAACCTGCGGGGTGTCCTGCTGGATGCGGAACACCTCGGCGGCGTAGCGCTGCATGGCGGGAGTAGCCTGTGAGTCAGACATTCGTGTTCGTGGTTGTTCCTATCGCTGCGCTGGCCCTATGGCCCGCGCCGAAAAATAAATATGAAGATTCTGATAAAAATTCGCTGCGTGATTATACTACGTTGAAAATTCTGTTCCAATAGAATTAAGTTTATATTTCGCCGGCGTCCAAAACGGCGAAAACAAGGCATTAACATTCCCATAAAGTCGCCAACAAGCGATAGGCGTATAATCAGACTTGAGGTGAACCAGCCATGACCCGGGAAACGCTTGAACGCAAAATGCACGAACTTCTGGATGAGGTGCTGCTGCTGGGCAGCATGGTGGAGCAAGCCACCCTGCAGGCCGTGCGCGCCCTGAGAGATCACAACCTAGCCGCCTCGGAAGAAGTCTACAAAGCGGACAAGATCATTAATGAAAAGCGCTTCGAACTGGAAGAGCGCACCCTGGTGCTGATCGCCACCCAGCAGCCCATGGCGGGCGACCTGCGCATCCTGGCCGCTGTGCTGGACGTGGCCAGCGAGCTGGAGCGCATGGGCGATTACGCCAAGGGCATTGGCAAGATCAACCTGAACCTGGGCGCCGAGAGCCGTCTGAAGGTGCCGGCCGAACTGATGCAAATGGCCGAGATCAGTGTGGATATGCTGCACCGCGCCCTAGAAGCCTTTGTGACCCGCGATGCAGATGCGGCCAGCCAGATCCCGGCCGAGGACGACAAGGTGGACGCCCTGTTCACAGTGGTCAACAACGAGATCTTGCGCCAGATGGGGGCCGACCCCGGCGATATTGGCCACATCAATCACCTGATGTGGGCCTGCCACAACCTGGAGCGCATGGCCGACCGCGTGACCAACATCTGCGAACGCACCATCTTTGTGGCCACCGGCAAACTGGCCGAGTTCGACAGCAGCGACGACGAGCAGCGCCAACTGGCCAAGTAGCCGGCCAATTCATTTGACATCCGCCCACCAACGTGTAATACTCTATCCTGTTGGTGTGAACCATCCCCCCTTGCTATCCCATCGTAGAGGAGGTGTTGCCCATGGACAGTACTAGTCCTGAACATTGCGCTGTGGCAGCCCTCCTCGCCTCTGAGCGATAAAGCTGCCACAGCGCAAGAAAACCCAAAGAGCCGCCTAATAAGCGGCTCTTTGGTATTTAATCTGCCTGGGCGATCAATCGCCCAGGCAGATGCCGATGTCACGGGCGGCGCGCACGGCATCGCCCTGCAGGTCCACGCGTTTGGGATGGCCCAGCGCCGCTTCCAGCGGCACGTCTGTCACCCGGCCCTGCTGGTAGGAGACCATGCGCCCGTACTGCCCCGTGGCGGCCAGGCGCAGGGCGGCAGCGCCGTAGCGCGTGGCCAGCCAGCGGTCAAAGGCAGTGGGCGTGCCGCCGCGCTGGATGTGGCCCAGCACGGTGGTGCGTGTTTCCACCTGGCATTCCTGCTCCAGCCAGGCGGCGACCCGCTGGGCAATGCCGCCCAGACGCGGCAGGGCCAACAGGTCGCCGGCGCGCGAGAAGACCTGCTCGCCATCCAGTGGCCGGGCACCCTCGGAGACAACCACCAGGCCATCCAGATAGCCGCCAGCCAAACGGCTGCGGATCTCCTCGGCGATCAGCGAGTAAGAAAAGGGCACTTCGGGGATGAGGATAATGTCCGCTCCGGCGCTGAGGCCGGCATGCAGGGCAATGAAGCCGGCATCGCGGCCCATCACCTCCAGCAGCATGACGCGCTGGTGCGACTCGGCGGTGGTATGCAGGCGATCTATGGCCTCCACGGCGATGTTGAGGGCGGTATCAAAGCCGAAGGTCATCTCGGTACCGCCGACGTCATTGTCGATTGTCTTGGGCACGCCCACGACGTTGACGCCCTTTTGCATCAGGTCACGGGCAATCGCCAGCGTGCCGTCTCCGCCGACCACAATCAGGGCGTCCAAGCCCAGCTCGGCGATGCGAGCGACCACCTCGCCAGAAGCGTCCTCGACCACCTGCTGGCCGTCACGCTCCACCAGGCGCGCAAAGGGGTTGCCGCGGTTGGCGGCGCCCAGGATGGTGCCGCCTTTGGAGTGGATGTCTTGCACGCTGGCAGGAGTCAGCGGCACCAGGCCGTTAGGCAAAAGCAAACCATCGAAGCCGGAGCGAATGCCGACCACTTCGCAGCCGTATTGATGCTCGGCGGCCAGCACCGCGGCGCGAATGACGGCGTTAAGGCCGGGGGCGTCACCGCCCCCAGTGAGAATGCCAAATTTCTTCATCGTGCTGGTATATCAGAAAATGGCACGCAGTGCGATGTCATTCCTGCACGTTGGGCAACTTGACCACAGAAAGCCAGTATTCCTTGAAAGAGGAGACCACGCCGATGAATTTCTCCATGCTGACCGGCTTGACGATGTAGGAGCTGGCGAACTGACGGTAGCTCTCAGTGATATCGGTCTCGTCTTGTGAGGTGGTGAGGACCACCACGGGGATACGCTTGAGGTCCGGGTCGTTCTTGATGGCGCTGAGCACTTCGCGCCCGTTCATTTTGGGCAGGTTTAGATCCAGCAAAATCAGGTCTGGGCGGGGCACGGCGGCGTAATCGCCCTGCTGCTTCAGGTATTGCATGGCGGCCTCACCATCCATAACCACATGCAGTTGGTTGCGCAGCCGGCCTTCCTTAAAGGCCTCCTGCGTCAGGCGCACATCCCCTGGGTTGTCCTCCACCAGCAGTATGTCAATCATCTCCGTTCCTTCCATGTCGCCTCTCCTTTTGTCCGAGCATGCTTACAACATGCGGTCGGCGCGTTGCTGGGCACTTTCATCGCTTTGCGGTTGGTGCTGTGCCTGTGTCTCTCGTTGCGCATCGAGTGCGTAATCTGGCGGCAGTTCCGGGACCAGCGGGAAAGTGAAAAAGAACTGGCTGCCTTTCCCTGGCTTGGACTCGACCCAGATTCGGCCACTGTGCCTTTCGACGATCTTCTTGCAGATGGCTAGGCCAATGCCGGTGCCCTCATACAGTTCCCGGCTGTTCAGGCGCTGAAAAATCACAAAGATCCGGTCGGTGTACTTGGCATCAAAGCCGATGCCGTTGTCTTTGATGCTGAATTCGGCGAAGCCGTCCACCTGGCTGGCGCCGATGCGAATTTTGGGCGCGGCTTCGCCGCGAAACTTGATGGCGTTCGCGACCAGGTTCTGAAAGACCTGGGTCAGTTGGTTCTTGTCGGCCACGACCTGCGGCAGGTCAGCGATGGTTATCTTGGCGCCCGTCTCTTCGATACGCACCTTCAAGTTCTGCAGAGCATCGTCCACGGCTTGGCGCGCATCCACCGGTTCAGGTGGCTGCCCCTGTGTGCCGACCCGCGAGAAGGACAGCAGGTCTTGAATAAGGCGCTGCATGCGCTGGGCCCCATCCACGGCATAGTTGATGAAATCCAGAGCATCGCCGTCCAGATCTTTCCTGTAGCGGCTCTCCAAAAGCTGCATGTAGCTGGAGACCATGCGCAGTGGTTCCTGCAGGTCATGCGAGGCCACGTAGGCAAACTGTTCCAACTCCTTGTTGGAGCGCTCCAGCTCTTCGTTCTTTTGACCCAGGTGCTCAGCCAGCTGCTTCTGCTCGGTGATGTCGGTCCAGATGCCGCCAATGCTGACCAGGTCGCCGTCGGCGTCAAACATGGGGAATTTGGTACAAAGGTAGCTGCGCTTTTCACCCTCCAGACGCGCCTGGGCTTCGAACGAAACCACATGCTTGGACGAGAGCACTTGCTGGTCGCTGAGTAACACCTTGGGCAGTAACTCGCTGGAAAAGATGTCTTCAGCGGTCCTGCCGATGACCTGGTCTGCCGGCAGGCCGACCAGCTTTTCGAACGGCAAATTGACCATCTGGTACTGGCCTTCAGTGGATTTCAGAATGATGGCTGAAGGCGAATTCTGCACCAAGGCATTGAACTGCTGCTGGGTGCTGGCCAGGTTGCTGCGCAACAAACGTTGAGAGGTTTCTGCAGTCTGTAGATTGATGGCATTCAGCACGATGACTGCGCCCAAAAAGAGCATGACCAGAACCGCGTAGGAGGATGAGGCCAGGCCGGCCTGCAGCACACCCCGGCTCTGCAACCAGAAGATCAGCCAGCCCAACAAAAAAGGGGTGACCAGCGCAGCGGCCAGCAAATTGCGTGTGTTTTGGCCAATGGCGTTGTTGGCCAGGATCAAATCCACCCAGCCGCGCTGCTTCATCTCCAATAACAGGGTGGCGGCCAGCAGCACAATAAGCACGGAGGTATGCAGAGCCATGCCGGTATAGGAGAACAGGCTGGTGCCGTACACCCAGGAGAATGGATAGCTAAAGAAGACGCTCAGCCCCAGCAGCAGAACAAGCAGGATCATTGTCTGACGGTGGCGGTCTTTGAGGCGGTCCTCGGTGAGCATGGCCAAAGCGAGCAGCACGAAAGCGGCCGCGGTCGGCGCGGAGGTGCGCCCGGGCAGCCCCTCTTGCACGTCTCCGAAATTGTCAGGGAACAAGGCCTGGTCGATGCCCAGGTTTATATCGAACACGAACTGCGACAACAGAAGGCTGGCGAATACAAGGCCCAGCACGGCCAACAGCTTCCACCCGCGCGTCTGGGGCAGCCGCATTTGGCGCAGATACAGCGCCCCGCCCAAAAGGATGAAACCGAGGGCTGTGTTGGCCTTCATGCCGGGCAGGCCAGGCAAGATCGAGGTGAGCACCCGAATCTGCAGCCACCAGCCAACCAGGACCAGCAAGGCCACGCCGAGAACCAGCAAACTGATCTTTTTGGGCAAATCTTTGTTGGTGATCGCGATCACTTCTGCCAACCCTCAGGTCACACCTATGGTTGCCGCCCCTGACAACTCCGCAAAGTCTGAGCTTACTCCAGTTTTAATTGCCGCCCGGCTAACAAATTTGCAAGGCAGTCTGCGGGAAACAAAAACACCCGCCGGGCTGCGGCGGGTGTTTGGTCTGCTGCATGCGGGTTAGCGCGAGTAGTATTCGATAACCTGGTTGACTTCGCAGATGACCGGGATCTCGGTGGGTACGGGCAGCCGAGCGTACTTGGCGCTCATGCTCTTCTTGTCCATCTCGACATACGGGGGAACGTTGCCCACAGTTTCCAGCGCCTCGACAATGGCGGGGATCTTGCGGCTCTTTTCCTTGACGGCGATCACATCGCCGGGCTTGACCGAATACGAGGGGATATCCACCCGCTCACCGTTGACGGTGATGTGGCCGTGGTTGACGTACTGGCGGGCGGCATAGATGCTGCGGGCAAAGCCAGCACGCAAGACCAGCGCATCCAAGCGGGACTCGAGCAGGATCATCAGGGTCTCAGGTGTGCGGCCCTTGGTGCGATAGGCGCGCTGGATGTAGCCGCGCATCTGGGCTTCGCGAATGTTGTATTGGTCACGCAGACGCTGCTTTTGCAGCAGCTGCTGCTTGTAGTCCGAGGCGCGACGCCACTGGCCGCGGCCGCCATGCTGCCCGGGAGGATTGGGGCGGCGCTCCATGATCTTGAGCGCCTTAGGGGTCAGCGGGACACCAAGTGCGCGGGACCGTTTAACTTTGGACGTTTTATTCATACTGCAGTAGTACTCCTTATTTGTCGGGCAGTGTCGCCCGGCCAGCAACTGGCGCTGGTCAATGTAACTTCTTTTTGCACTCCTGGCAAGCCGTGGCCGCGCGCTCGCCAGGAAAGTGCCCCCACGGGGATTCGAACCCCGGTTTTAGCCTTGAAAGGGCCACGTCCTAGGCCTCTAGACGATGGGGGCTAATGAACGGCTGCGCCGTTCAATTTGGCCTTGCTTCGCAAGGCCAGCCGACCTTGCATTTCGGTGAACAGCGGAAATCCCGCTGATTCTTTGGCCTGCTTCGCAAGGCCAGCCGACCTTGCATCTGGGTAATCAGCGGAATTCCGCTGATTTTTTGGCCTTGCTGAATACGAGACCATGACTGGTTCACGAAACAGCAGCGCATTTTACCACAAGGTATGCGCTAGTTATCCCCCGGATCTGGCAAGGTGTAGTGCTCCACCACGCCAATCGCATCGAAGGGAAAATAGCGAAAGACGGCTTTGCCAATAATGTCACTGATCGGCAAGGCGCCCCACTCACGCGAATCGGAGGAGGCGTTGCGGTTGTCGCCGATGACATAGACATGCTCCGGCGGCACGATGCGCTCAGACATGTCCAAGCGAATCGGTTCGCTGGCGTAGATTTCCTCCAATGCCTGGCCATTGATGTAGACCTTGCCGGCGTAGATGGCAATGCGTTCCCCGGGCAGGCCGATGACACGCTTGATGTAATCCTCATCCGGATCATTGGGATAAGGGAAGACGACCACATCCCCGCGCTGCGGTTCCGCCCAGCGGTAGGCCAGGCGATTGACGATGATGTAATCCCCATTGTGGAAATTGGGATACATGCTGTTGAACTCGACGCGGACCCGGGCGGAAACAAAGTTGATCGCCAGGAAAAGCACCAAGGCCAGCAGAATAGTCTCGAACACCTCGCGTAAGGTGCGGCGCAGCCGGGAGGACGGCGCCTCGTCCAGCGCGACGACATTCTGGCGGTCTAGCGGACCAAGTTCTGGGGGAGAAGGGGGCAAGGACATGCGAAGCGGCGTGATTATACACGCCCTGCCCTCGCCCGGCGGCAGCAGGAATCAGTCAAAACTGGGAATGGAGAGCGAGTCGACGATGCCGACAATGACAGAGATGACGCAGGCGTCCGGGTTGCCCAGCACCTGGCGGGCGCCGTTGCCTTCACGGTTGACCAGCACCGTGTCGCCTATGCCGGCCTGGGTGCTGTCCAAGGCGATGAAGTCGCCGCTAGGCTCCTCGCCCGGCAAGAGCAAAGGCTGCACCACCAGCAGGCGGCGGCTCTTGTAATCGGCGTGTCCGATGGTGGTGACCACTGTGCCGGTGACTTTGCCGAGGATCATTAGCTGTACCTGCTGACGCCTTTTTTCAAGGTGAAATCAAATTCACCGTCCGGGCGTTGAGTCAGCTCATCGACCAGGCCAACCAGGGCCAGGTCGACCGGCACGAACTTATGCCCGGGCAGCGACAATGCCGCCTCGCGCGAGCGCACCATGACGCACAGGTCGCCCTGGTTGGCTTCGACTACGTCCACGGCGACTTGCAGAGGCCCGCTGGGCTTAAGCTGCCGATCAAGCGGCTCCACCACCAGCAGGCGGTATCCCTCCATGTTGGGATACTTCAGCGTGCTGACGGCGACGCCGCGCACTCGCCCGAAGAGCATTAGCGGCCCAGGCTCCGCAGCACACGCTGCACGATGGTGCGCAGCAAGGCATCGTCCACCTGGCTGCCCAGCTTGGCTTTGACCGCGGTGAAGATACGCGCTTCAAGCTCTGCGCCGCTCAGCGAGCCGCTGGGGGCGGCAGGCGTGATATGCGGCTTAGGGACCGGCGCGCTGGCCGCGGCGGGCGGCACCGGCGCACTGGCGGCCGGTGAAGCCAGGTCTGAGAGATACGGGCGCGCCGGGGCGCTGGCCGGGCGGCTATCACGTTCGCCGATCAGCTGCAGGCCCATGCGGCGCGCTTTCTCGCGGGCCAGGTCGGTGATGACGACGTCATCGGTGACCGTCAGCAACGTGACGCCCTGGCGGGCCAGGTCTTCGATGTCGCGTTCGGTGTAAAAGACTTTAGCCATAGGCCGCTCCTTAGCCGCTGACGCCCTCAAGCGCACTCATGGCCTTGGTGGCCGCATCGTGCGCACTGACAATCTCAGATTCGGAGCCGGCCA
This sequence comes from Anaerolineales bacterium, assembly GCA_019637805.1. Classification (NCBI taxonomy): domain Bacteria; kingdom Bacillati; phylum Chloroflexota; class Anaerolineae; order Anaerolineales; species Anaerolineales bacterium. Next base: position 1,000,439 of record JAHBVB010000002.1, read on the forward strand.
GCCACATGCGGCCGAAGCGCCCCACCGAGGAAACGTGCATGATCTTGATGCTGGCGTTCTTCTCAGCCTCATTGCAGGCCAGGTTGATGTAGGCAGCCGGGGCCACTTCCATGACCAGCATGGTCTCGCCAGGGACCAGCATGCTGCCGCGGCGGAAGCGGTTGAGCAACTGCGCCTGGTAGGGGTCCACGTTGGTGATGATCTGGCTGGAGGCGATCTGCGGGCGAATGCGGTCTTCGACCTTTAGGTCGAGGTGGTTCAAGACTGCCTGGCCGGCTTCTTTGACGGCGGCCTGGTTCATCGAGTGCACCTCGAACATGCCAAACTCGCGTTCCACGATCTGGGCGCCGGGCTTGGCCTCAGTGGCCTTGACAGCGATGTCCACCAGGCGGAAGGCTTCGTTGCCCGGGGCCATTTCGATATAGAGCGAAGCCATGCCTTCAGTCGGCAGGTCGCCCTGGGTCACAGTACCCACGAACGCGGCGTACTGCGGCTGCATGCGGTCGATGTAGCAGTAACACCGCAAGGAAAATTTTTGATCTGCCATAGTTAATCCGTTCCTTCGTTGCGCTGGTTGCTCAGGGCAATCCCCAGCGGGGTGACAAACATGGGCCAGTCCGGCACGCTGGTCGGCAGCCCGGTGTAACGCTGCACTACTTCCGCCATGCCAGGGAAGGCGGAAGTACCGCCCACCAGGGTAAGGCTCTCGACCGTGCGGCCGCCGCTGGCCTGGTAGGCCTGGATGTGGCGAGCCGTGATGCTGGCCACCTTTTCCATCACCGGGCGCACCACCGGCAGCAAACGGGTCTGCTGCGCCGGGTCCTTCTTCAGCTCCTCAGCTTCTTCAAAGCTGAGGCCTTGTGCGCCGGCGATAACCAGGCTGAAGTGCGTGCCGCCGGTGGCCTCGTCGGCCGTGTAGACCACCTGGCCATCCTCAATGATGGCGATGCCGGTGGTGCCGCCGCCCACGTCCACGATGGCGCCGTTCTGCAGGCCCAACAAGGCGTTGGCGGCTGTGGGCTCGTCCACCAGCTGATCACACAGCAGGCCAGCGGCTTGCACCACGTTGGCGGTGGCCTGCACCTCCGCCCGGGGTACACCCGGGGGGAAGGAGCTGGCCGCCTCTTGCAGCGGGCGACCCAGACGGGCCTCCACCCTAGCCTTCATGGCGCTCAGCCGGTCCACAGCCCCGATGTAGTCGACCACCAGGCCATCACGCACCACCTGGGCGAACTGGTATTCGCCGGCAAGCGGTTGGCCCTGTTCATCCAGCACGACCAGCACCAGGTAGGCGGTGCCAAGGTCTACACCGGTCAACAGGCGGCCCTGAGGGACAACCTCGAGGGGCGGCGGTTCCGGCTGGTCGATGCGCCGCAATACCTGTGCGGCGCGCGCCAGCCTGGCGGCGGAGTCCAAAGCGCTACTTACTGCAGCGACTTAGGCCTTGGCGCCGCCGCGACCGCCGGAGTTGCCACGCGTGTTCTGCGGCAAGATCATCTCGACGTTCTCGTGCGGGCGCGGGATGACATGCACGGACACCAGCTCGCCAATGCGCTTGGCGGCGGCGGCGCCGGCATCGGTGGCGGCCTTGACCGCACCTACATCGCCGCGCACCATCACGGTCACGAAGCCACCACCGACATACTCGGAACCGATCAGGGTGACATTGGCGGCCTTGACCATGGCGTCAGCGGCCTCGACGGCGCCCACCAGGCCACGGGTTTCGACCATGCCGAGGGCAATCAAACTCAAATCTTGTGCCATTGCTTTTCTCCTTGTTTTTTCGTACTGCGTTGGTTAGCCAACAGGCTTAAGCCTGTGAACTACTGAGGATTTGTTGCACAACTTCCTGGACAATGCGCTCCAACTGTTGGGAGTCCGGGTTGGACACCGCAGCCGCCTCCGTACCGGGCCGCAAAGCAGCCTCCGGCGGCGCCGAAGTTTCGTAGGCCAGGCGTTTGACATTGAACAGGTGGTGCACAGTGATGTTGTCGCCAGTGATGGCGCCGCCGATGCCGCCGGAGCCGAGGGTCATGGAAGGCATGACCGAAGTGGTCAGGCCTACCGCACCGAGGGTACCCATGGTATTGACGCCGATGCGAAAGACCGGCTTCTCCAGGGCGAAAGCCATGATGATCTTCTCATCAGTGGCGTGCAGCATGATGCTGTGGCCGCGGCCGCCGAAGTGGATCATCTCCAGGCAGCGGTCGCAGCCCGCTTCCCAGCCGTCTTCTTCGTACCAGCCCAGCACGGTGGTCAACTTCTCGCGTGAGAGCGGCTCGTCACGGCCGACCTGGCTGAGGCGGGCGACCAGGATGCGGGCCGAGGCCGGCACCTGCACGCCCGCCATGGCGGCCAGCACCTGTGGGGACTTGCCCACGGTGGCGGCGTTGATGGCACCGTCGGGCTTGAAGAGCAGCTGGCGCATGGCCTGGGTCTGCGCCTCGTCCATAAAATGGGCGCCTTCGGCCTTCATCAACTGTTCCAGGCGAGCGGCGATCGGCCGGTCGGCCACCACAGCCTGCTCGGTGGCGCAGATCACAGAATGGTCGAAGGCCTTGCTGCCCACGATATAGCGGGCGGCCTTTTCCAGGTCAGCGCTGCGGTCGACATAGACCGGCACATTGCCGGGACCGACGCCGAAGGCTGGCTTGCCCTGCGAGTGGGCGGCGCGCACCATGGGGCCGCCGCCGGTGGCCAGAATGACAGCGGTACGCTTGTGGCTGAGCAGTTCGTTGGTGCCCTGCAGGCTGACCAGCGACATGCAATGGATCAGTCCTTCGGGTGCGCCGGCTTCCACAGCGGCCCGGGCCATCAGCTGGGCGGTCTCGACACAGCAGTTGACCGCCGAGGGGTGCGGGGCGACCACAATGCCGTTGCGGGCCTTGATCGAGATGAGCACTTTGTTCATCACGGTCGAGGTGGGATTGGTGCTGGGGGTCAGCGCGGCGACCACACCCATCGGCCAGGCGACTTCATAGAGCTGCTTGTGCGGGTCATGGCGGATGACGCCGACGGTGCGCACGTCTTTGATGCTCTCCCAGACATTGCGGGAGGCAAATTCGTTCTTGAGCTTCTTGTGCTCGGGCACGCCGTAGCCGGTCTCTTCGCTGGCCATGCGGCCCAGGCGTTCGGCGGCGCGGAAGGCCGCATCGGCCATCGCCCCACAGACGCGGTCGACCTCTTCCTGGGTGGCCTTGGCCCAGATCTGCTGGGCTTTGTAAGCGGCCTCCACCATGGAGCGGGCTTGTTGGATGGATTGCAGGTCTTTGTCGAATTCAGCCATAGTGTCTCACTAACTCTTGCGGAAAGCGACTTCGCCGTCCACATTGAGGGTGTCAATGATCGCCATAATCACCGCATCCACCGGAGTGTCCTTGGTAATGTCAGTCTGGCGGCCGCTGGAGCCGTGGGCGGTGAGCACCAGGTCGCCCACCCCGGCGTTCACCGAATCGACCGCCACGTACGGCTTGCCGGTGGGTTTGCCGGTCTGGTCGGTCTCGCGGCAGATGAGCAGCTTGCGCCCTTCCAGCTTGGGGTCTTTGATGGTAGCAACCGTGTTGCCGATGACTTTGGCGATCAACATATGCGTGTCCTCTGTCTAATACGCCTGGGCAGGCTGCGGAGCGGCGGCAGGCACAGCCGCGGGAGCGGCGGCCTTTTCTTTTTCGCCAGCGACGATCTTGACGCCCGCGCTGGCGCCGATGCGGGTGGCGCCGGCGTCTACCAGGCTCTTGGCGTCGGCGTAGTCACGCACACCGCCCGAGGCCTTGACGCCCATCTCCGGGCCGACCACGCGGCGCATCAGGGCGATGTCGGCCGCGGTGGCGCCGCCACCGGAAAAGCCGGTGGAAGTCTTGACGAAGTCAGCGCCGGCCTCTTTGGAGAGCAGGCAGGCGGTGACCTTTTCTTCTTCGGTCAGCAATGCGGTTTCAATAATGACCTTGACCAACGCACCGGCGGCATGGGCGATGCGCACCACCCCGGCGATGTCACGCCCCACCAGGGTGAAGTCACGGCCCTTGAGCGCGCCGATGTTGATGACCATGTCGATCTCCGTGGCGCCGTCGCGCAGGGCGGTTTCGGTCTCGAAGGCTTTGACGTCCGGGGCCGAGGCGCCTAAGGGGAAGCCGATCACGGTGCAAACCTTGACCGGCGTGCCGCGCAGCAAGTCGGCGCACAGCTTGACATAACCGGGATTGACACACACCGAAGCGAAGTTGTAGGTGCGGGCTTCATAGCACAACTGGGCGACCTGGTCCGGCGTGGCGTCGGGCTTGAGCAGGGTATGGTCAATCAAGCGGGCTACACTGGGGTCCTGCGGGATGCCGCCCAGGGTGGAAGTCAGCCGTTCCGCGCCAGCGGTGATCACGCGGCCGACGCGGTCAAAGCAGGTGCGCACGCAAATGCCGTCGGCGCATTCCTGGGTGCAGGAATCGCCGTGGACGTGCGCCACGGCCCCACTGGCATCCATCGGGCTGGTCTGGAGGGTGGCCTTGTGGCCGCCACAACCGCAGCCGCAGTCGCCGCTTTTGACGGCTGAGGCGACCGAGGCCCCGCCGGCGGGCAGCTGGCCCTGTTCGGCCAGGGCGGCAATCACCTCGCGGGCGACAATCTCAACAATCGAACGGATGTCAGGGGTAGCGGTCATTTTTTGCTCTCAATCGCCATGATCTTATCGACGCGGGCGGCATGGCGGCCGCCGCCAAATTCGGTGCTCAGCCAGGTGTCCACGATCTGGCGGGCCAGGGCGGCGCCCAGCAAGCCTGCGCCGAGGGTCAGCACGTTGGCGTCATTGTGCTCACGGCTGTTGACGGCCGTGGCGTAGTCGTAGCACATGGCGGCGCGGGCGCCGGGCACCTTATTGGCCGCCATGCAGCTGCCAATCCCCGCCCCGTCGATCACAATGCCGCGCCAGGCTTCGCCACTGGCGACCTTGCGAGCCACGGCCTCGGCGAAGTCGGGATAATCCACCGCTTCAGTGCTGTGGGTGCCGCAATCGTCGATCTGAAAGCCCTTGGCCTGCAGGTGGGCGACCAGGTCCTGCTTCATGCCCAGGCCGCCGTGGTCGGCCCCAATGGCAATCCGGCCGCGGTTGGCGGCGCGCGGCGCGCCAGCGGCGGGTTCAGCTTGCAACCCCGCGGGCTGCAGCTGGGCCAGCACGCGGCCCACGATCTGCTCGACTTCGCTCTCGGAGATGTGCGCCATGGTCAGGAGCCCCCAGCGGTGACGCGGCCGGGCAGGCGGCGGAAGCCGACTTCCTGGACCGGTGCGTGCAATTTCAAGTTGGTATAGAAGCGGAACTGGTCGGCGCGCACTTCGGAGTCGACGTATTCGATGACGCGGCCATCCGCCAGGCGGGTCTCACGATGGAAGACGAAGACCACCGCCGGCATTTCCAAACCGAGCAACTCAGCTACCTGCGGCGTGGCCAGGGTGGCTTCGATCTCCTGCTCGGCATGGTCAGGGCGCAGGCCGTACTGCTCAGCCAGCACTTGATATAGGGACATATGGGAAAAGTCGTGGTTGAGCAGACCCGGGAAGAGCGTGTGCGGCAGATGGGTGCGTTCAATCGCCATTGGCTGGCTGTCCAGCAAACGCAGGCGCAGCAGGTAGACCACTTCTGCGCCGAGCTGCAGCTGCAGACGGCGCGCCAGGAAAGGTTCGGCGCGGATCACGGCCGCCTCCAGCACTTGGCTGCTGGCCTGGCGGCCCTGCAACTGCATCTCTTGGGTGAAGCCCATCAGGTACTCGGCGGTCTTGTTGACCCGCTCGGGGGCGACGAAGGTACCGACGCCTTGCAGCGTGCGCACATAGCCGCGAGCAGCCAAGTAGGCCAAGGCGTGGCGCACCGTATTGCGCCCCACACCATACAGCTGGCCCAGTTCGCTCTCCGAGCGGATGCGCTGGTTGGCGCCCAACTGGCCGGACTGGATCTCCGCCAGAATCGAATCGGCCACTGCTTGATACAGCGGCTTGCCAGCCTGATTCTTTTCAATAGAGGTAGCCATAGCGTCTCGGCATGCAGAACTTATACCTACATGTTCCAACATGTACCATCGAGGATAGCACCAACGGCCCTGCGAGTCAAGCGCGTAACGGGCACAGGGTTGGTCCCGTTTGCCCAGATAACCCATATTCAAGGAGGCAAATAATGCTTAGGTGGGCTCTTACTTTTCTGGTTGTAGCTCTGATCGCCGGTGTGCTTGGCTTCGGCGGCATTGCCGGGACGGCAGAAGGCATTGCCAGAGTGCTGTTCGGGTTGTTCCTGATCCTGGCCCTGGTTTCCTTCATCTTTGGCCGCCGTGTGGTCTAGACCTAGCGGTCTGACCGTGCAAAAATGAAAAAGCCCGCCTGTTTGGCGGGCTTTTTTGTCGGGGCAGCGATCGCGTTAGGCCGCCAGGGGGATCACGTAAAACAGAATGGCAAAGTAGTGCAAAGCGCTGCCCAGCAGCACGAAGCCGTGCCAGATGGCATGGTTGAACGGCAGGCGCTTCCAAACATAGAAGATCACGCCCACCATGTAGGCCAGTCCGCCTGCCAGCAGCAGCGCCAGGCCACCAGGGGCCACCGACTCCAGCAGGGGCCGAATGGCGACCACCACCAGCCAGCCCATCGCCACGTAAGGGATGGCGTTGACCCAGCGCGGCAGCTTGAGCATTACGCCCTGCAGGGCGATGCCGGCGATGGCCAACGTCCAGACCACGGCCAACAAGCTCCAACCCCAGGGACCGCGCAGGTTGACCAGGGCGAAGGGCGTATACGTGCCAGCGATGAGCAGAAAAATGGCGGAGTGGTCCAGGGTGCGCAGCCACTTCTTGGCACGCTCCAAGGGAATGCTGTGATACAGCGTGGAAGCGGTGTACAGCAGGATCTGAGTGGCGCCGTAAATGCTGCAGCTGACGATATGCCAGACACTGCCAAACAGGCTGGCAAAGCTGGTCAGCACGGCCAGGCCGGCGATCGAAAGCACAATGCCCACGCCGTGAGACAGGCTGTTGGCCAACTCCTCAGCGGGGGTGTACCGGTTGGCGTGGATGTTGGTGTTCATGCTCGGCCCAGTATAGCCAAAAGGGCTTAGGCCAGCATGAGTGGCTAGCTGCTGCGGCCCTTGAACACCAGGCGGATGGGCGTGCCTAGATACCCGTAGGCGGCACGCAGACGGTTCTCTAAAAAGCGCTGGTAGCTGAAGTGCACCAGCTTGGGGTCGTTGACGTAGATCAGGAAAGTTGGCGGGTCGCTGCGCACCTGGGTGCCGTAGTAAATGCGCAGGCTGCGGCCAGACTTGCCAGGGGGCGGCTGGTAGTCCTGCGCTTCGCCCAGCACCTTGTTGATCATCGAGGTGCTCAGCTGCACGTGGCGCTCCTCGGCCACTTTGACAGCGGTGGGCAGCACTTGCCCCACTCCCGCCCCGGTCAGCGCTGAGATAAAGATCAGGGGCGCGTAGCTGACGAACTTGAGCGCACTGCGAATGCTGGCCGCCATCTCATCCTGGGCGCTGGCGGTCTTTTCCACCGCATCCCATTTGTTGACCACCAACACAGCGCTCTTCCAGGCTTCCTGGATGTAGCCGGCTATGTGTGCGTCCTGAGCCGTGATGCCCTCAACTCCGTCGATCAGTAACAAAGCCACATCGGCGCGCTCGATGGCCCGCAGGGTGCGGATGCTGCTGAACTTGTCCACACCCGGTGTGATCTTGCCGCGGCGCTTGAGCCCGGCGGTGTCGATCAGACGCAGCTGCTGGCCCTGCCACTGCAGCATGGTGTCGACCGCGTCGCGGGTGGTGCCGGGGATCTCGCTGACCAGCACGCGCTCCTCGCCGATCAACTTGTTGAACAAGGTGGACTTGCCCGCATTGGGTTTGCCCAGCAGGGCAATCGCTACATCCTGCTCAGCATCTTCTTGCGGTTCAGGCAGGCTGCGCAAGGCGGCCACCAGCTCATCCAGCAGGTCGCCGGTGCCAGTGCCGTGCACGGCGGAGATGGGGTGCGGCTGACCCATGCCCAGTTCGTAGAAAGCGCCGGCCGCTTCGCGGCGGGCGCTGGAGTCGGCCTTGTTGACCGCCAGGAAGACCGGCGGGCGCAGCTCGCCGCCCTCCTTGCGTTGGAAGCGGCGCAAGATCTCGGCGACTTCCAAGTCAGCCGGGGTCACGCCGTCTTCGACATCGACGACGAAGATGACTGCATCCGCTTCGCGGATGGCTTGCTCGGCCTGGGCGCGGATCTGGCTGACAAAGTCGGCAGAGCCCACCGAGAGCGCCTGGCGGCCGGCCCCCTGGGCGACTTTGATGGGGTCGATGCCGCCGGTGTCCACCACGGCGAAGTCCTGGCCAGCCCAGTCGGAGTTGGCATACAGCCGGTCACGCGTTGTGCCGGGGATGTCATCCACCACGGCCAAGCGTTCGCCGGCCAGGCGGTTGAACAGGGTGCTTTTGCCGACGTTGGGTCGGCCGACGATTGCGACGATAGGTTTAGACATTAGCGGCTGGTAATAGTAACTTCAATTTGGCTGGGGCTGACCGAAACAATTTCCACGTCGCGCGGCAGCACCTCAACCTCCGGCACCAGGACATGCGTGCCGGCTTGCAGGCCGGTCAGATCGACAAAGATGCGGATGTCGCCGGTCTGCAAGTTTTGCAGCGTGGTCAGCGGTCCGGAAACCACTACGCTGACGGTTTGCGGTGAAAGCGCCGCCTGTAAACCAGAGGCCAGGCCGGCCACTTCCACCTGCAGATTGAGCAAGGTGCTGGTCTCGATCGGCGAAACACCCACGCTGACTTGAACATTTTGTTGTTCGCCCACCACGATCACGCCGGGGGGCAGGCTGAGCGCCAGCCGCGTGGTGACCGTTTCGTTCAGGCCGCTGATGTCCAGCGGGAGTGTGTCCACATAGCCCGGCAAGCCAGCCACGACCTCCGAATCGGTGGAGAACAGCGTGATGACCGGTGGGTCCACAGTGACGCTGGTGACGCGGAACCCGCTGGCAAGGAAGCCCACGGTTTGTACGCGCACCGCCACCTCACGGTAGCCGCCGGCCTGCACGATGGTCTGGCTGATCTCGGCCTGGGCCGGGTTCAGGGTCAGCCCGCTGAGCACATTGCCGGCTTCATCCAAAGCGGTCAAGCTGACCTGGGCGCTGACCGTATCGCGCGCGTCGGCAATGTTCAGGCTGGCGACCACGCGGTCCACCTCGGCCACCAGGGTGGCGGGGCCGGAGACGGTGGTGCTGGCCGCGCCCAAATTGAGGTCGCCGGTCTCAAAGCCGAGGGCCGGGCTGCCCACCACCTGGGCCAGTACCGGGAATTCCTGCACAGCCAGCGGTTCCAGTTGGAATGTGACTTCTTCAGGATTGATCTGCACCACGCGCAGCGGGCGCAGCTCTGAATCGAGCTGGATCGGCAGGGTGTGCTCGCCGGCCTCCAGGCCTTCCAGGTCAATAAAGACTTCCACCGCCCCAGGCAACGCAGTGAGGCGGTCCCACAAGGATACCGGCGCGCCCAGGCGCAGCAGCACCTGACTGGGCAGGTTGCCCACAATGATCAGGCCCGGGTCCTGGTTGCGCACTTGCAGGGCCAGCGGGGTTGGGAAGTCGCGCGCTTCGTTGGGGTCCGTGGCCACCACCGCCGAGACCCAAACGGCGAAAGCAATGGCAAAGGCCAGCAGCACAGTGCCCAGGTTGTTCCACAAGCGCAGAAGCAAGACTTTCCACATATCAGGCTTCGCTATCTCGCTGTTCGCTGAGCAGGAAAGGCAAATAGCGGGCGATGAACTGCTCGAAAGAATTGCTGGGCTGCACCGGGCGGTAGAAGGCGCGCAAGACGCCGTCCAGACGCTCACGGCCCAGACGGTGGATCATGCGTCCGCCAAAGGCGATCGAGATAGCGCCGGTTTCTTCGGAGATGACCAGAGAGACGGCGTCGCTGACCTCGGAAGTACCCAGGGCGGCACGGTGGCGCAAGCCCATCTGGCGCTCCGCCCCCGGCGAGAGCACGCCGCTGGTGGAGAGCGGCATGACACAGGCCGCCCCCGCAATGCGCGTGTCCATGATGATCACCGCCCCATCGTGCAGCGGCGTATTGGGGTGGAAGATCTGCAGCAGCAAGCTGGGACTGACCTGCGCGTCCAACAGGACACCGGTATCCACGTATTCTTCCAGGCTGTCCAGGCGCTGCAAGACGATCAAGGCGCCGTGGCGCTTTTCGGAGAGGCGCAGAGCCGCCTGGGTGATGGCGGAGATGACATCCGGCGAGTGGTCGTTGTTATTGGCGCTGGTCAGGATCTGGCTGGCGCGCCCCAGGCGCTCCAGCGCCCGGCGGATCTCCGTGGCGAAGATGACCGGGATGGCCACCAAGATGGCCGGCAGCGAATTGCGCACCAGCCAGGAAAAAGCGGGCAGGTTGAAGACCACTATCAGCAAGCTGATCAGCACATACAGCACCAAAATGCCGCGCAGCAGCACCATGGCGCGCGTGTTGCGCAGGAACGAAAGCCCGGCATAGACGATGGCCGTCACCAGCAGCAGATCCACCACGCTGGCGAAGGACAAGCGTTGCAGAATAAAGAGGATCTCGTCTAGCAGCTGGCTCATATCAAATCGGTCGCAGCACGCGGTCGGCGCGCAGTTGCTTGAACAACATCACCGTGCCCGGGGGGAGCGATTCCAAAGCAGCTTCCTTCCAGGCAGTTACGTTAAGCTCGTGGGGAAAGCGCTCCTCATAGCCCAGCTTTTGCCACTGGTCGCGCTGGGCGGCCAGCTGGGGTTCGGCAAAGATCAGGGCGACTTCACACTGCAATTCGCGTGAGGCGTTTTCCATTTCCTTGATCAGAAAGGTCAAGTGACCGGCTTCATCCTCACCTGTCGCCATGTGAATATCGTCGACGCGCGCCACCAAGTTCTCCACCTTCCAACCCAGCAGACCCTGCAGGCCGTGCTCGTTGCGCAGGAGCAGGATGGCCTTTTCGCCAAAAGAGGAGAGCAGGCGGTTGGCCTCGCTTTCACCGTGCCCATTGCTGCGCGTGATGAATTCGGTGATCTCGCGGATCTGGCGCGGGCGGGCGCGCATCACCTGCAAACCGTGCGCGGTTTGCGCCAGGTTGGAGAGGCGGCTGGGCACGGTCTCGCCAGTGAACTGCGGGAAGAGCTTCTTCCAGGCGGCTTTGACCTGCTCCCAGGTATCCAGCAGCAAGCCGCCGTTGTCGATAACCACATCGGCCTTGGCCGCTTTCTGCCATTCCGGGCTTTGGGCAGCCATGCGGCGGCGAGCTTCGGCCTCGTCCATGCCGCGCTGGCTGCGCAGGCGCTCCAACTGCACGGCTTCGCCGGCGGTCACCACCCAGATCGAATCACAGGCCTGGGCCAGCGGCGATTCCAGCAGCTTGATCGCTTCCAGCACGATCACCGGCTGGCTGCTCTTGCGGATCAAATGGTTGACCGCTTCGCGCACCAGGGGATGTACGATAGCCTCCAGCAATTTCAGGGCCTGCGGGTCGGCAAAGACCAGGCTGCCCAGCTTCTTGCGATCGATCTCGCCGTCCTCTTTGAGGACGTAGCTACCAAAGGCATCCAGCACCGCCTGGTGGCCCGGCGCGCCGCGCTGGATGGCGCGGTGCCCCAGGGCATCCGCATCGATGCCCAGCGCGCCAGCATGCTCCAGCATGCGGCGCACCACGCTCTTGCCGCTGGCAATGTTGCCGGTCAGGCCGATCACGAACTTATCCGGCCAGGCGCTCACACCACCCTCACGAGATCACCCCCAGCTTGCGGCCCACTTCCGCGAAGCTGTGCAGGCCCTGCTCCAGGTCGTCCGTGCTGTGCGCGGCGGAGATCATCACGCGGATGCGGGCTTTGCCGCGCGGCACAGTGGGGAAAGCAATCGCCATACCAAATACGCCGGCCTCATACAGAGCCTTGCTGAATTCTTGTGCCAACTGGGCTTCGCCCAGCATCACGGGAGTGATTGGGGTCACACTGTGGCCAATATCAAAGCCGAGGGTTTTCATTTCATTCTTGAAGAATTCGGCGTTGCGCCACAGGCGCTCGACCAGCTCGGTGGACTCTTCCAGCAGGTCCACCGCCGCCAGGCAAGCGGCCACGTCCGGCACGGTCATGGCCGAAGAAAACAGGAACGGACGGCCGCGCTGCTGCAGCCATTCCACAATGCTGGCGCTACCGGCCGCCACGCCGCCGACCACGCCAAAGGCTTTGGAGAAGGTGCCGACCTCGACATCCACTTTGCCGTGCAGGCCGTAGTGGTCTACAATGCCGCGGCCGCCGGTCCCCAGCACGCCCTCGCCGTGGGCGTCGTCCACCATCAGCATGGCGTCGCCCTTGCGCGCCTCAGCATAGATCTCGGGCAGCGGAGCAATATCGCCGTCCATACTGAATACGCCGTCCGTGATCACCAGGGCGCGGCGGTACTGGCTGCGGTGCTCAGCCAGCATCTGGGCCAGGTGGGCCGGGTCGCAGTGGGTGTAGCGAATGATGGCGGCGCCGGATAGGCGGCTGCCGTCAATGATGCTGGCGTGGTTCAGTTCGTCGGAGAAGATGACGTCTTCTTTGCCCACCAGGGCCGGGATGACACCCAGATTGGCGGTGAAGCCGGACTGAAAGGTGATCGCCGCTTCGACGCCTTTGAAGGCCGCCATGCGCCGGTCCAGCTCCACATGCAGGTCCATGGTGCCGGCAATGCTGCGCACCGCCGCCGGGCCAATGCCGTATTTTTGAATAGCTTGTTGGGCCGCGGCGGCCAGACGCGGATGGTTGGCCAGGCCCAGGTAATTGTTGGAGCAAAAGTTCAATACGCGCCGGCCGTCCACTTGCAGCCAGGCGCCTTGCGGCGACTCGATGGTGCGGATGTGGTTGTACAACCCATCTTGTTTAAGTCTGTCCAGTTCCTCACCGGCCCAGGCAACCACGTTCGCCATGCAATGCTCCTCGTTTCGCTTGATTAAAGAAAATAACACAGGCCGCGCGGCAAGGACACGCGCAGCCCCTGCTTCTTATTATACGCTCACCAAGCTTGTCCGGCTTTTGCTCGCAACGCCCGCCCTTATGGTAGAATTTTGCCCGCCAAGGGAGACGGAACGTCCGGGAGGGATGGCCGAGTGGCTGAAGGCGGCGGTCTTGAAAACCGCAGTGGGTGTTTCACTCACCGGGGGTTCGAATCCCTCTCCCTCCGCTGCACTCCATTGGGGAGGTCGCATAGCCTGGTCTAGTGCGCCCGCCTGCTAAGCGGGTTCCGGGGTTTACTCGGACGAGGGTTCAAATCCCTCCCTCCCCGCCTTTGTAACCATGCGTTACAATCGCATTGTCGTCACTTCGTGAACGACAAAACGAACAGTTTCACCGTTCGTTAGCTCTCGTAGCTCAGTGGATAGAGCACTTGCTTGCGGAGCAAGGGGTCGTGTGTTCGAGTCGCACCGAGAGCGCTCGTTGGAAACCAGCTCTGATGGAGCTGGTTTTCTGTTTTAACCGGCCAGATTGCGCCGGGGCATTTCACGCAATCAAAAACACGGCGCAGTACAATATTTGTTGAAGCCTATGTCTGCCCGTCTCAACGATACCCAGCCCAATAAACCCAGCAGCCAAGTCACCCAACCCAGCGCCCTGGGCCGCAAAGTGGGTGCGCCGCGCCCGGCCCCCGAAGCCGCATCAGCCAGTGGGCGCGGCCCGGGCTGCCTGCGCGGCCTGCTGCGCTCGCCATTGGCGATCGTTTCGTTGAGCGTATTGGCCGGGCTGCTGCTGGTGTCAGGCGCTGGGGCCGCCGCCGGCTGGGCTCTGGGCTCCGGCGACTACAACGCCACCGCCACCATGCAAACTGGCATGTACCTGCTGGAGCAGTACAACCTGGCGCTGGGCGACATGGACGCAGGAGATTTTGGCCTGGCCCGCGAGCGCCTGGAATTTATTTATGGGCAGAACGCCAACTTCCTGGATGTACGCCAAAAGCTGCTGGAAGTGCTGGTGATCACCGGCAGCACAAGCACAGAGCAGCCCGCCGGGCCTACGGCCACCCCGACGCTGGACCCGCGGCCCAAAGAGCAGCTCTACCAGGCCGCCCTGGGCCACCTGCGCGCTCGGGATTGGACCGCCGCGATCGAGACCCTGCTGGCTCTGCGCCAGGCAGACGCCAGCTACTTTACGGCGCAGGTGGACGGCTGGCTCTACGCAGCTTTGCGCAACCGCGGCGCACAGAACATCACCCAACACGGCCTGTTCGAGCAGGGCCTGTACGACTTCGCTTTGGCCGGCACTTTTGGCCCGCTGGACAGCCACGCCGAAAATTACCGCCAGTGGGCACGCCTCTACCTCTACGGCAACGCCTTCTGGCTGGCTTACCCACTGGATGCGGCCTATTACTACGGCCAGCTGGTGTCGCTGGCGCCAGACCTGCGTGACGCCAATGGCATCTCCGCCTTTGGGCGCTACTGGCAGTCGCTGCTGCATCATGCAGAGCAGCTCGCCGCCGAAGGTGAATGGTGCGCCGCACAGGAGGCCTATCAAAACGTGCAGAATGCCCGCCAAGAGGGCAGCCTGCTCCCCACCCAGGAATTCGTGGCGCTGGAATGCCTCGGCCCTTCTGAGACGCCCAGCCCCATCCCCAGCCAGACCAATACTCTCTCCGCCAGCCTGACGCCCAGCGCCACTTTCACCGTGGATCCGGGCGCCAGCAATACCCCCACCCTGACCCCCAGCCAGACGCTCACCCCCAGCGAAACCCTCACGCCCAGCCATACCCCGAGTGAAACGCCAAGCCTAACGCCGACACCCTGACCATGCGCCGACTAAAACTGCCCGCCTTTGTCCATGCCCACCGCCGCCTCTCGCTGGCCGCCTTTGGCGTGTTTGTGCTGCTCGGCCTGCTGCTGACCCCGGTGGCCTATGGCTTCGCCCACATGGCGGCCACTTCGCCGCGCGGCCTGTTTGGCATTCCGCTGCTGGTGCAGCCTTCCAATAACGGCGTCACGTCTGGCGACATCCAGTCCGCCCCTGAAGACTATGTCCTGCCGCCGGGCTGGAGCGGCGCGGACCGGGTCACGGTGCTGATCATGGGCTTGGATGCGCGCGATACCGGGGTGGGCGGCGCGGCTCGCAGCGACACGATGATCGTGCTGAGTGTGGACCCGGTAGCCAAGACCGCCGGCATGATCTCCGTGCCGCGTGACCTGTGGGTGGTGATCCCCGGCTTTACGCCCAACAAGATCAACACCGCCTACTATTTTGGCGAGCTGCACAAGGTGCCTGGCGGCGGCCCGGCGGTGGCCATGCGCACTGTGGAACAAACGCTGGGCGTGCCGATTGATTATTACGCCGTGATCGACTTCGACGCCTTTGTGCGTTTTGTGGACCTGATCGGCGGCGTCAAGATAGACGTAAAAGCGCCTATCACCGTCGATCCAATTGGGGCAGACACTCAACCCAAGAACCTGCAGCCCGGCGTGCAGGTGCTGCCCGGCAATGTGGCTCTGGCCTATGCCCGCGAGCGCTATTCCGGCGGGGGAGATTTTGGCCGCTCCGAACGCCAGCAGCAGGTCATTCTAGGCATCCGCAACCGCATCCTCGAATTCAATCTGCTGCCTGGGCTGATCGCCAATGCCCCGCAGCTGTACGCCGAACTGTCCTCCGGGGTGCGCACCAACCTGACCCTTCAAGACGTGATCCAGCTGGCCGTGCTGGCG
Source organism: Anaerolineales bacterium (assembly GCA_019637805.1). Classification (NCBI taxonomy): domain Bacteria; kingdom Bacillati; phylum Chloroflexota; class Anaerolineae; order Anaerolineales; species Anaerolineales bacterium. Next base: position 1,016,116 of record JAHBVB010000002.1, read on the forward strand.
GTTCAAGTGCAGTCCGAGGACATTCGCCAAGCGGTGATCGGCGAGCAGCAGATCGTCTATGGCCGTTCGCCGGATGAGCTCTCGATCTTGATCCCGATACCCGACAAGATCCACGAACTGCGTGACTACGTCTTCACTGGCAACAGCAACCTGGGGCCGCTGACCCCTGGCAGCAGCGAGGAGCGCCTGGGCGCTGAGGCACCTAACATCGCCATTCGCAATGGCAGCGGCGACGTGGGACTGGGCGACCGCACTGCCCAATACCTGAGCAGCTTGGGCGCCAGCGTGGTGGAGAACAGCGGCGGGGGCGGCCAAGCTGCCACAGTGCTAGTGGACCGCACCGGCAACCCTTATACACTGGCCTTCCTGGCGCAGCTGATGGGCGTGCCCAGCAACCGCATTCTGCACGAGTTTGACCCGGACAGCCCGGTGGATGTCGAAATTCGCCTGGGCAGCGACTGGATCAACCGCAACGCGCTGCCCTAACTGACCGGCTGCGTCTGGACAGGCGGTCAGGCACTGCTATAATTCTGCGTCTATGTCGCGAAAAGAACGACCTCAAATTCTGTTAACCAACGACGACGGCATCAACTCCCCCGGGTTGTGGGCCGCGGCTGAAGCGCTGTCCGCGCTGGGCTATGTTTGGGTGGCCGCCCCGCGCCAGCAATCCTCGGGCATGGGCCGCAGCATGCCCACCTCGTCTGACGGCATCATCACCACCCAGAGCCTGACCGTGCACGGCAAGGAATGGACGATCTACGCCGTGGGCGGTACCCCTGCCCAAACTGTGCAGCATGCCATTCTGGAAATCATGCCCAGCCCGCCAGACCTGGTGGTGGCTGGCATCAACTACGGCACCAACTTCGGCAACGGCATCACCATCTCCGGCACCGTCGGCGCTGCGCTGGAAGGCGCCTCCTACGGCATCCCCGCCCTGGCCGTCTCACTGGAGACTGACCACAAATACCACATGTCCAACTCACACGAGGTGGACTTCAGCGTGGGCGCATACTTCACCCAATTGTTCGCGGCGGAGCTGCTGCAAAAGAGCTTCCCCGAGGATATGCATGTACTGAAGATCGAAGTGCCCACGGATGCCACGCTGCAAACTCCCTGGGTGATGACCCGCCTGGCCCGCCAGCGCTTTTACCTGCCCACGGCGCCGCAGCGCGCTTCCTGGGAAGAAGCCGGCCCCACCGGATATGCCCAGGTGTCGGACCTCAGCGTCTTCGACGCTGACTCAGATGTATATGCCGTGATGGCCCAGCGCCAGGTAGCGGTAACGCCGCTGAGCATGGACATGACCGCCCGCGTGGATCTGGGCGCGCTGGAAGAACAGCTGCGCCACAAAAGCTAAGCGCTACTCGCCTTACCGCCTGGCACGATAGTGCCAAACCATCTGCCACACGCGCAAGGCAGCTTCCAGCTGGACGCGTAAATTCATCTTGGACGTACCAAACTGCCGGTCGGCGAAGTAAATGGGGACCTCGCCAAAGCGCGCGCCCTGCAACTTAGCCAAATACAGGATCTCCACCAGGAAAATGTAGCCATTGGATACAGCCTGCTGGTACGGCACGCGCTCCAGCAGGCTGCGCCGCCACAGGCGGAAGGCGCCGGTGACATCGTTGACCGGCAGGCGCAGGATGGTGCGCGCATACAGATTGGCCCAACGCGAAAGCGCCTTGCGCCACACCGGCCAGTTCTCATCCACCCCACCCCCGGGAACATAGCGCGAACCTTGCACCAAGTCGCAATCAGCCAGCTTGGCGACCATCTCAGGCAGTTTCTCGGGCGGGTGCGAGAAGTCGCAGTCCATCTGGGCGATGGCTTCGGCGTCGCCGCGCAGGGCATGGTCGAAACCAAAGCTGTAGGCACTGCCCAGGCCGCGCGGCCCGCGCCTATGCAGCACTTCAATGCGGCCGGGGTACTCGGCCGCCAGCTGCTCAGCGATCTGACCGCTGCCATCCGGGCTCAAGTCGTCCACCACCAGCACACGCAGGCCGGGCAGCGGCAAGGCCATCAATACAGGCAGCAACTTGGGCAAATTCTCTACCTCGTTGTATGTAGGCAGCACCAAGGTAATTCTCACAACTTAGCTCAGGGGTTCCTTCTGAATAATGAAGCGGCACACTTCACCGCCGGCCGCCTGGCATTCGGCTTCGTCAACGCGGAATTCATGGCCCCCAGAGATGCGCAGCAGCGCCTCTTGCAGCATCCCGACCATCATGTAGCATACGGGGCGTTCTTCGCCGGAGCGACCCCAGCAGACCGCATTGCGTTGCACGATGTAGTGGAATTCATTGCGATTCTCGCGCAGCAGGCTGTGTTGGTCGCTCATCTCGCTGAAGATGCGCGCCAGCGCGCCCAGCCCGACCCACAGCTTGCGCCCGGCCGGCAGCATGCGGAAGGCCATCGCCTCCATGCCGGCCAGCGCCCCAAAGCGGCTGAGGGCCTGGCTGAACAAGCTGCGGCCGGCGCGCAGCGCCATGCCGCGGCCGCCGCGCGGGCCATACATTTCCTCCAGCGCCAGGTTCAGCGCGCCAAACTCGGCGAAGTCAAAGCCGCGCTCCAGATTGGCGGGCGGATAATTTTCGATGAGGTGTCCCAGATGGGCAGTGAGCAGCAGCGTTTCCATCCCCTTGGGTTTGAGCAAATCTTCCAGGGATTGCAGGGCGATGCGGGCGAAGCGGTTGGGCAGAGTGAAGCCGCTGAGAACGATTGGTTCCATCCGGCGGCTTTAGAGATGGGCCTGTAAGTCGGCCACGGACTTGCGCAATTCCAACAGGAGCATCCCCAGGCGCACATCGTTGCTGGCCATCACGGTCAGCACCGCCTGCGGGCCGGCCGCAGTCAGCACGGCATGCCCAGCCGCGCCGCGCACGTAGACCTGCTCCATAGTGCCGCGCCCCAGTTCGCGGGCGATGCGCTCGCCCAGAGAGACCATGGCGGCGGACATGGCCGCCACGCGGTCTTCCTCAATGCCGGCTGCCAAGACCGAGGCGATCGCCAAACCATCCGGGCTGACCACCGCCGCGCCTTCGATCTCGGGCAGGCTTTGCAGCAGCTCGTGCAGGCGGGCTTCCAATTGGCTAGTGCGGGAAATAGTCACAGGATCACCAAAACGAGGCAACTCTAGCATGGCGGGGTAAGCGTGTCAAGAAACGGACGCTCGGCGGACTATAATGCCAGTCCAATGCTGATCCACTCCGCTTCCCAAGTGCTCACCCTGGCCGGCGGTCCGCAGCGCGGCGCGGCGCTGGGGACGTTGGGCCTGATCGAAGACGGCGCAGTGCTGCTGCATGCCGGCCGCATTGCTGCGGTAGGCGGCAGCGCTGAACTGCGCGCCGCTCACCCTAATGAAGAGATGCTGGATGCCCGCGGCCGGGTGCTGATGCCCGGCTTTGTGGACGCCCACGCCCACCCCATCTGGGCCGGCGACCGCGCCACCGAGTTTGAGCAACGCCTGCAAGGCAAAAGCTATTTGGAGATCCTGGAAGCCGGCGGCGGCATCCTCTCCACGGTGCGCGCCACGCGAGCGGCGGACCTGGAGCAGCTTATCCAGCAGACCCGCTCCCGCCTGCAGCGCATGTTCGCCCACGGCAGCACGACTATGGAAGCCAAGAGTGGCTACGGGCTGGATCTGGAGACGGAATTGCGTATGCTGGAGGCGCTGCTGCACCTGGACGACGAAGGTCCCTGGGACCTGGCGCTCACCTTCCTGGGCGCGCACGCCATCCCGGCCGAGTTCAAAGGCCGCGCCGATGAGTACACCCGGGAGCTCAGCCAGACCTGGTTGCCAGAGCTGCGCAGCTGGTGGGCCAAGAAGGCCGCCGCCCGCCCGCTGCCCTTTGTGGATGTGTTCTGCGAAACCGGCGCTTTCAGCCTGGCCCAATCGCGCCAGATCTTGGAGGCAGCCAAGGCGTTGGGCTTCCCGCTCAAGATCCACTCTGATGAGTTCGACAACCTGGGCGGCACCGGCATGGCAGTGGAACTGGGCGCCGTCTCCGCCGACCACCTGGTGGCCACTTCGGCGGCGGAGATCGCCGCTCTGGCGGCCAGCGATACGGTGGCCGTGGCCCTACCCGCCACCCCATTTGCGCTCAGCGAAGCGCATTACACCCCGGCGCGCCAGTTCCTGCAGGCGGGCGGCCTGCTGGCTGTAGGCGGCGACCTGAACCCGGGCACGGCCTGGTGCGAAAGCCTGCAGTTCTCGCTGGCTCTGGCCTGCCGCTATCTTAAGCTGACCCCGGCCGAGGCGATTGCCGCCACCACCATCAACGCCGCGGCCGCCATTCAACGCCAGGGCCAGGTCGGCTCGATCGAGGTGGGCAAGCAGGCCGATCTGCTCTTGCTGGACGTGGCCGATTACCGCCAACTCGGCTACCGGTTTGGCACCAATCTTGTACATACAGTGATCAAGAAAGGTGCACTACATGTTCCTGCTGGATACCCTCATTAACAATGTGCCCGGCCACTGGCTGGTTCTGGGCGCCATCACGGCCATTGGGCTGTCCATCCTCTTCATCCGAGGGCTGATACGCCTGGTCATCCGGGCCTTTATCGTCGGCCTGGTTGGGTTTATACTGCTCGGCGCTGCTTATTTGGCCATGAACTGGCTGAATATCAGCCTCTAACATGCCGACTATCGAACAAGCCCAAGCTTGGTACCCAGACAAAGATCCCGTGCATGGTTTTGACCATGTGCTGCGCGTGCTGAACATGGCCGAGAAGCTGGCCGCGGCCGAAGGCGCCGATGTCGAGATCGTGCGCGCGGCCGTGCTGCTGCACGATGCCAGCGGCGCTGAAACCGGCGGCGAAGGCCGGGCCGAGCACCAGCACCTCTCGGCCGAATTCGCCCGCCAGGTGCTGGAAGCCGAAGGCTGGCCGGCTGAGCGCATCGCTGCCGTGCAGCACTGCATCCGCGCCCATCGTTTCCGCGGCGACGAAGGCCCGCAAAGCCTGGAAGCCCAAGTCGTCTTCGACGCTGACAAGCTGGACGTGATCGGCGCCTTCGGCGTGGCGCGTACCCTGGCTTACGATGTGGTCATGGGCTGGCCGTTTTACGCGCCGGCCTCAGAGCAATTCCGGCAAACGGGCGAGAAGGAGCCGGGCGAAACGCACAGCTCATACCACGAGTACTTGTTCAAACTGAGCAAAATCCAAGACCGCCTGCACACGCAGACCGCCAAAAATTTGGCGGCTGGCCGCCAGGCGTTCTTGAATGCCTACTTCGAGCAATTGGACGCCGAAGCCCGGAACGTTAAGTAATCAGCATCTTCACAAGTGGGGGCTATGAAAAAGGGATTTCTATACCTGTGCATTTTCATCTTGGTTTGTTTATCGTCTTGCTCAGTCGGGGTTGGGTATGAACCACCACTTATTCCAATAAAGATCATTGTTAATACAAACGGCAAGATTAGTGTCAGTTGGTCACATGGATTGCGAACACCTATAGGCACTTTTTCTATTGAAACTTCAACCGACTTGACGCGAGTTGCATCTGGTTATGAAGAAAAGGTCTTAATTGTAAGAGTTGATAACCGCGTGTCTGTGTACACTCTGGATGAGGACAAAAAGTTTACGGTTGAGTTTGATGATAAAGATAAACTCTATCGAAGTGTTTTTCTTGAATATAGTGAAGAGGGCGACATCATCCTAGAGATCCATTCAGCTCCAGTTGCCTCCCAAAATCCTACACCTATTGTTTCTTACACAAGCTCAACCCTCTCCTGTCCAGGGGCACCCCCACAACGCTTGGAAGTGAATGAGGATGCTAAAGTCTGTACGAAAAAGGATCGTGTAATACTACGAAGCGGACCTGGCTCTTACAATTCGGAACTGACTAGACTAGAACCTAAAAGCATTGTTTGGGTACTCGATGGACCTTCATGCGCGAACAACTGGTCCTGGTGGAAGGTAAGAACAAGCTGGGGATTGGTGGGTTGGATGGCAGAGGGCGGCGACTCAAAGGATGATTATTTCCTCTGCCCAAACTAATAAGCTTACGCGGTGGTATAACCACCTCATGCAGCCCAATCTCGAGCATGTCATTGAAATTGCCCGCGCCGCAGGCGAGATATTGCGCCAAGGCTACGGCCAGCAGCATCAGGTCGAGTACAAAGGCGAGATTGACCTGGTCACCGAGATCGACAAGCAATCGGAAGCGCTGATCCTCAGCGAGATCAATAAACATTATCCCGGTCAGACTCTGTTCACCGAAGAGAGCGGCGAACACGCCGGCCAAGCCGAGCATGTCTGGTACATCGACCCGCTGGATGGCACGCTCAACTACGCACATGGCATGCGCCTGTTTTGCGTTTCGATCGCCTATGCCCATCAGGGCTATCTGACCCTCGGCGTGATCTACGACCCGCTGGCGGATGAACTCTTCGCCGCCCAGCGCGGCCAGGGTGCCCAGCTAAATGGCCAGCCGATGCACGTCAGCCAGGTGGACAGCCTGATCCGCAGCCTGCTGGTCACCGGCTTCCCTTACGACGCCAAGATCAATCCGGACAATAACTTCGCCGAGTTCCAGCGCTTCACCACTCTCAGCCAGGGCGTGCGCCGTCTGGGATCCGCCGCGCTGGACCTGGCCTATGTGGCCGCCGGGAGGCTGGACGGCTACTGGCAAAAACGGCTCAACGCCTGGGATGTGGCCGCAGGCGCCCTGCTGGTGCAGGAAGCCGGCGGGCTGGCCACCGACATCCACGGCAGGCCAGACTATTTGAGCCAGCCGCAGTCCATTCTGGCCGCCAACCCGGCCCTGCACGCATTGATGCTGGACGTGCTAGGCGAGGAATAACACTATCCTCTTGTCATTTTGCGAGCCTGCGCAGCAGGCGAAACAATCTCGACAGGCAACCAGACAGAGCGAACAATCGAGACGGTTAGCTCACCGCCTCCAACAACGCCCCCCACTCTGCCAGGCTGAGCGTCTGAGGGCGGCGCAGCGGATCGATGCCCGCCGCTTGCAGACTGGCAGCCGCCCGCGGCTTATCCAACCCCGGCATGGCCGCCAGCGAATTGGCCAGAGTCTTGCGCTTCTGGGCAAAGGCGGCTTTGGCCACGGTGAACAGCGCACTGACCTGCTCCGCAGGCAAAGCCGGTTGGTCATACAAGTCGATCAGCAACAGAGCCGAGTCCACCTTCGGCGCGGGATAAAAGGCACCTGCCGGGATGTGGTGAACCAGTTTGGGTTGCCCGTAGAGTTGAACGCTCAGCGAGAGCAGCGACATATCCGGCGGCCCGGCGCAAGCGCGTTGAGCCACTTCCTTTTGCACCGTCAAAGCCAAACGCGCCGGGCGCGGCGCGCCTTCCAATAGATGGCGGATCAGATTCGAAGTCAAATAATACGGAATGTTGGCGATCACCAGAAAACCCGGCTGGCTGAAATGCTGTCTCAGGTCTACCTTGAGGATATCCCCATGCACGATCTCGACATTCGCGTGATCGGCCAGCACGCTGCGCAGCACAGGCAACAGATCGGCGTCCAGCTCGACCGTCACCACTCGTTGGGCCGCAGCCGACAGATGGCGGGTCAGCGAGCCCAGCCCCGGGCCTACCTCCAGCACTTCGTCGCCGGGCTGCACGCCAGCCGCCTCTACAATGCGCTCCAGGTGACTGTCGTCCACCAAGAAGTTTTGGCCCAAACGCTTGTCTGGCCGCAGGCCGTGCGTGCGCAGCAATTGTGGGATGTTCAGGCTCATTAGGGCGGCCAGATCGGGGGGACGTAGGACGGCACCGGTATGGTGAAATACAGGGTGACGTTCTTGTTGGACCAGGTATGCGGTTCGTTCTCGTCAAAGGCCAAGTCGATCCAAGGTACGCTGCGGTCGCTGTACGAGCCAATGTCTGCGATCGTGCCGGGGCCATAGCCGGAAACGTACACCGGCGCCAGTTTGGTGGCGTTGTACCAGTTGCGATAAGTGGCGATCATGCCGCGACCCACGGGCAAGCCGGAGGCAGTGGTGTAACCGCACACGCCGGTGCCCAAGCCCAAATTGCAGGCAGAATACCAGGTGGCGAAAACGGTGACCTTGCGGTAATACTCGATCTCCACGCCGTCCACCACTTCGGTGTGAATGACGATCTTGCTGCCGTAACCGGTGATCTGGTTCTGCGGCTCGGTCAGCGTACGCAGATCCTCTTGCGTGCGTGAGACTTCCTCGCCATCCTCGTAGCGGATGCGTTCTCGGGCGGCGGAAACGCCATTCTGGCCCAGCTGGATAATCGTGGTGCTGTCCAGCTCAGCCTCCGGGTTTTCGACCCATTCGGTTTCAAACGGGACGATTTGCTGGGTCAGCGCCACTTCCTCGCGAACGCGGATGATGCTGATCTGTCCATCGTTGGGCAGCGGTTCATCCGCCGCGGGCTGGCTGTAATCCAAGCCTTGCAGGGCCAGGCCCGCCTGCGCCAAAGCCTCGCCGACCGTGGCGGCGGTGGTGTGCAAAGCCAGCACTTCATCGCCCACCGTCACTTGCAGCGGTCGGGCTCGCGTCAGCACGGCCTGCAAGCCGGCCACCAACGGAGTCTCCGCCGCTGGCTGCAGCTGGTCAGCCGCCTGCAGGAGAATGCCGTGCTCGGCCAGCGCCTCACCCAGTGTGCTGGCCGAGCTGCTCAAGTCCCGCGGCGCCCCGTCCTCTTGCAGGGAGAAGCCGACTGCCCGGCGCAATTCCAGGCTCAGGAAAGGCGCTTCAGGCAGCTCGGCTGCCGGGTCTAACACCTGGCCGACCAACAGGATGCGATCTTCGGAGCCAAGGCTCAACCCCCACTCAGCCAAAAGACGCTCCAAACTGCGTTCACTGCCGCGCGCAGCATACGTCTGCCCGTCGGCGGTCAGTTGAATGCGGGCCGCCCGGCGCACGCCGATCACCAATTGGTCATTGATCGGCAAAAGACGATGAGGGATGGTGCTGTCCTCAGCCGCCAAGCGGATGCCAGCCTCATTCACCGCCGCCTCCACGGTGAGCGCCCGGGTCAGGATGGTGGTCACGCGCCCATCGGCAACAATCGTGACGGTTTTGATCAGCGAGGCGTAGCCAGCCAACAGGACCACAACTGCAGTGGCCAGGGCCAACCAGCGGATGCGTGCGGGGGTCATGAGCCAGATTCTACCCAACGACCAGGCCAGCTATTCGGTCTTCTTTTTGAAATAAATATCCCAGATCACATTAATCGCCAACAAGCCCATCAACGCTGTGCTGGCCCATACGATCGGCTCAATTTGAGCCTGCTGTTCGGTCGGAAATGTCGGCGTGCCGTCAAAGACGATCACAGAATATTCGGGGTTGCCGCGCGGCAAAGTCTGGCTGTACGCCAACACATCCGCCATCATACGCAGCGACCAGTCTTCCGCTTCGTAGGCTGGCATTCGCTGGCTGGTGGGAGTGCCAAAGCGGATCTTGTGCATGGTTTGCCAGGGTTCAGCCACGGCCATATCGCCCAGGTACATGGGGTTGCTCTGCGTGCCGAAGTTGATCAGGTTGCCATAGGCGCCATGACATTCCGCACAGGTCTGATCAAAGAGCTCGCCGCCTTGCTCCACGCGCCCGAACGAGGCGCCGGTTTCAGGATCGATCAACAGATCCATATCCACTTGCTGTGTGCGCAGGAAGGCCGCCAGGTCATTGAGCGCGCTAGCATTGGTCAGCACCAGAAAATTGTGCGCCGAGTTCTGAGAGCCATTCAGCCAGCTCAAGACTTCCTGGTGCGTAGCGCCTACTGTTCGTTGCAGCCCGGTGAAGCCAGTGTAGTATGTGGAGTATGGGCCGTAAGCGCCATCGGCGCCCTTGTAATCCCAGCCGTGGCAGGCAGTGCAGCGCCAGGTAGCCACGCCCGAGCGCTTATTGAAATCCTGATTGCTCCACAGGGGGTGGTCCCCTTCCGGCGGGTCACGATCCAACGTCAGGATCCAGTTATCGTAGATGCGTGCGCCCATCAAAGCATCCCCAATCACCTGCTGCTCCACTGGCTGGCCGCGCTGCGCGGCCAACAAAGCTGTAGAGACCAGCAAGAGCAATAAAGTGATTCCAACAATGCGTTTCATAGGTGTGGGGGGTTGAAGCAGCTTCAAAAGTATATCGTCAAAGTATGAAGAGCCGGTTACAAAAACGCCCCTCCGGGCGGAGGGGCGTTTTGAAACCAGGCCAAAAAGCTTATTCCAGGGTCAGCAGAAATGCTACCAGGTCGTTCAGTTGGTCTTCGCTCATCAGCTCAGCAAAATTCTGTGGCATGATGCCCTCGGCAAAACCGGGCACGATGTAAGCATTCGGATCCACGATGGATTGGTGGATGTATTCTTCAGCGCTCAATCCCGCCACAGTGTTGCCGGCGCGGCTGGCCAGGCCGTCCAGGACGGGGCCAACGTTGCCAGTGCTCAGCCCGCTGATGGCGTGACAAGCTGTACAACCTTGGGCGGCGAAGACCACCTGGCCGCGACCCTCGGGTGTGGATTCGTCCACCACCGGGCCGAGCGGCACAGCAGTGGGCACCAGACCCAGTGCATACGGCTCAAAATTCATGATGAAGGCGGCCACCGCCCGAATTTGATCGTCACGCAAAGGGCCGCCGAACTTCTCCGACCAGGTCGGCATCACCGGCGGCTGGCCGGTCATGCCGACGTAAAGCTGCGGGCGGGTGGAGATCTGACGGCCCGTGGTGACCACCGAAATGATGTAATCCTCCAAGCCGCCCTGCCAGCCCACCTCTGCCAAGCGCTCCGTGAAGAAGTGCTCGTCGCGCAGGCTGGGAGCCACACCAGCCACACCCTGGCCCAGAGAGCCGTGGCAGCTGGTGCAGTTGTTGGTGAAGACGGTGGCGCCAAACTCGATCAACTCGGCGCGCTGCTGCACCACATATTGCTCCAGGCGCTGGGGTTCACGAAAGCCGAGAACCACCACCATGGCCGTGGTGAGCAGTACCAAGAGAGTACCGAGGACGATTTCCAGTTGAATGCGTTTCATTGCCTAGTAAATCTCCTTGGTACTAATGGGCATCCATGGCCCGGTCTTTATGCAGGAAGTAGATGTGATAGTAGGTCTGTGCCTGGCCCGTGCTGGGATCAGTCCACTCCACATGCGGAGTGACCTTGACCACATCTGCCTGCAGCTGCTCGACGATCAACTTGGCGTTCAAGCCCGGCAGACGGCCGTCGATCTGAGCATCGATCAACCGGCGGCTGAAAGTCTGGAAAACGTCGGTCAAGTGCGGGCAGCCAACCACAATGTCGTTGGGGTGGCTTTCGGGGTCCGGATAGTAGCTGAGACCGGGGCAAAGATCCGTGCCGTAGTCCTGGCCAACGATATATTCCATCTGGCGGTTTTCCAGCTCCTGATACGGAATCAGGCGCAGCGGGCCTTCACCTTCTTCAGGCGCCAGGTCCTGGATGATGCGCGTGGCGGCCGGCGTCTCAATGCCATACTCCGGCGTGCCCATATAGCTGAGCACCAGGACGATGAAGATCCAGGCTACACCCCAGGCAATCGCGAAGGGGCGTTTGCGGGCCAGGCGGGAGGGATTGCGGTCAATGTAGGGGATCGCCATCAACAACAGCACCAGCGCCGGCGGCACCATCAAACCCATGATGAACTTGCTGTCCAGCAAGCGGCTCAATTCCACCCGGTAGCTCAGGCCAAACATCTCGAACAGCGGATTGACCAGGTTCTCAATGATGCTGGCCGGGTCGATCTTGAGGATGCCCTGCAACCACCAGAAATACCAAGGCGCTTTCGTATCCAAAGGCGTTTGCTGTGGGTTGGCGTGCGTTTCCAGTGGAGAAGCGAAGCCACGGAAGTACAAAATCGCCACAGTAATGAAAAGACCCAGTGCGATGAGGAAGAGTTCGTGGGAAAGCAGGTCCGGGATCAGGTCGATACGCCGGGTGGCCTCTTTCTTCTTTTCCGGCTCCATCTCGGTTTCTTCCACCACCGCCGGCAGCGAGATACTGTGCTCGCGAGAGACCTTGTAGTAATGAATGCTGATCAGCAGGATAGCCAGCAACGGCATCAGGATCACGTGCTGCAGATAGAAGCGCAGCAGACCGCCCGTGCCGATGTCCGGCGCGCCGCGCATCAGCAGGTTCAGCGCCGGGCCGACCACGGGGCCGGACTCGGTAATGCTGGTACCCACCGTCACCGCCCAGTAAGCCAACTGGTCCCAGGGCAGCAGGTAGCCGGTAAAGCTCAGCCAGGCTGTGATCAGCAACAGGATCACACCAGTCAGCCAGGTGAAGCTGCGCGGGCCTTTATAAGAGCCGGTGAAATAGGTGCGCAGCAAATGCAGCCAGCTGAACACCACCATCGCTTCGGCGCCCAGGCGGTGCATATCGCGCAGGAATTCGCCGAGGAAAACGTTGCTTTCGATCGCCAGCACGGACCCGTAAGCCTGGTCCGGGAAGGGGATGTAGTACACCATCAGAACGATGCCGGTGATGATCTCCAGCACAAAGAAGAAAGTCGTGAAGAAACCCAAGCGAAGCGTATGGGTAAACCAGGTGGCCGCCGCCGGGTAATAACGCGGGCGCAGGTGGGCCACGAAGCTGGTGGTGATCACCTTGTAGCGCGGGTTGGGCTTTTCGGTCGGCGGGTCGCCGCGCATAATAGCGCGCAACTCGCGGATGCTGAGACCGGCGGTGATGATGCGCACGCGGTCGTCGATCAGTTTGCCGATCGCTTCGCGCCATTGATCACGCGGCGGAATGTTAAAACGCTTCATTAAGCTGTTGATCATGAACTCTCTCCGCACACAATAGGCGAATTAGCCGTGGGTCTCGCCGAGGATACGGCTGCCGGTATCAATACGAATGACCGCGTTCGGGTTATCCGGCAGGACTACCGGGCCACCCTCTGCCGGAGTTTGCGCCAGCACGGTGCCATTCTCGTCCTCAATGCGGATCACAAAGTGATCCAGGCTGCGCGGCGCAGGGCCCAGGATGTAGTCGCCATTGTGCTCATACTGGGAACCATGGCAGGGGCAAATGAACTTGAATTCCTGGTCGTTCCAGGAATACAGGCAGCCCAAGTGCGGGCAAACCTTGTAGAGGGCCATCAGGCCTTCCGGCGTGTTGGACAGCCAGAACTTCAGCTTGGCAAAATTCTCCGGTGTGGTGTTCACATCCGGCGCCTGGCCGACGGTGCCGGCAGTGAACATGCCGCCGAACTCGCCTTCACGGAAACGCGGCATGGCAAACAAAATAGTGATACCGCCCAGGCTCAGGGTGAGGAAGCCCAGCGAGGCTAGCCAGGCGATGTTGAGAAACTCTCGGCGATTGAGCTTCAGTTCGCTCTCTTCACTAGGGGATTGCTCTGCCTGGCCGGCGGGAGCGGCAGCTTCTGTCATGCGGATCGTCCTCCGAATATCTTACAAAACTTAACTTGCGTATTTTATCACTACTGGATTTTGCTGACAAGCAAAAGCAGCCTAGAACGGCACCTGAGCCGTATATATGGCTCGGATAATCAGCCCGCATGTAATTATGGCGGCAGTACTATACACCAGAATCTCGGGCCGTCCGGCGCGCGCCTGCGTATAGAAATAGGTCGCCGGGATCAGCACCGGAATGATGGCGCCGTACAGCAGGTGCAGCCAGCCCTGCGCCGGGCGAAAGCCCTGGAACCACATCACCACGCCCAGCACGGCCTCGCCCACCAGGATCAGCTCGGCGATCGCCAACGCGCCCCAATAGGTCGAGTCGAGGCCCTGGCGCCGGAAGAAGCGGTAGTAGCCCCAAACCGAGATGATCAAGAAGTAATACAGGGCCGTTATCGCCAGCCGCTGGTGCACAAAAACCAACCACTCTGCCAAGTTCTCTCCTCGCTGCCAACCGTCCGCAAAATGCAGCAGCGGCCTGCCTAGTATAATCAGCATTCCCCATGAAAGCGGCCTATTTCGAACAACACGGCAGCCCGGACGTGCTGCGTTACGGCGATCAGCCCAAACCGGCGCTGCGCGCTGGCTGGGTGCTGGTGCGCCTGCACGCCGCAGCCCTCAACCATGCCGACGTGTTCGTGCGCGCCGGCTGGCCCGGGCTGCAATTGCCCCTGCCCCACATCCTCGGCGCTGACGGCGCCGGCGAAGTGGCCGCCCTGGGGCCGGACGCATCCGGCTGGCAGGTCGGCCAGCGCGTGGTGATCAACGCCAGCATTTGCTTGGAAGCAGACGAATTCACCCGCAGCGGGCAGGAGAATCTGTGCCGCCACTGGGAGCTGCTGGGCGAAAGCCTGCCGGGCACTTACGCCCAATATGTGGCGGTGCCGGCGAGCAATCTATTGGAGATCCCCGCCGGTTTCCCATATGACCAGGCGGCCGCAGCCGCTCTGGTGTACGTCACCGCCTGGCACTCGCTCATCAAGCGCGGCCGCCTGCAAGCCGGCGAAACCTTGCTGATCGTAGGCGCCTCCGGCGGGGTCAACACGGCCAGCATCCAGATCGCCAAGCACCTCGGCCTGCAGGTCATCGTGGTCGGTTCCAGCGCCGCCAAGCTGGAGCTTGCGGCACAGCTGGGCGCCGACCACCTGATCGACCGGAGCCAAGAAGACTGGTCCAAGGCCGCTTATCAACTCACCAACAAGCGCGGTGTGGATGCAGTGGTAGACAATGTCGGCGCGACCTTCATGCACAGCCTGCGCGCACTGCGCAAGGGCGGCCGCCTGCTGACCGTGGGCAACACCGGCGGCCCCAGGGTGGAGATCGACAACCGCTACATGTTCGCCAAACATCTCAGCATTCTGGGGTCCACCATGGGCACTTTCGCCGACTTTGCCGAGGTGATGCAGTTGGTGTTTGCCGGCCAGTTGCAGCCGGTCATCGACCGCAGCTATCCGCTGGCGGAAGCCGCCGCCGCCCACGCACGCATGGAAGCCGGCCAGCAGCTGGGCAAGATATTGCTGGAAATTCCCTGAGCGATAGCAGCAACTGACTATAAACAAAACCGCCCGGCCAAATGGCCGGGCGGTTTGTGTGTACACATTCTTGGTTTGAAACTTAGTCCAGCAAGCTAGCGGGCACGGTGCCGCCATTTTCCGAGATCTTCTTCATCACGGCCTTGTGCAGCCAGACATTCATCTTGGCCGAGTCCTCAAGGTACTCGCTGGGAACACCCAGTTCCACAGCCAGTTCCTTGCGGTTCTCGAAGCTGCTGTCAATGTCCAGCAACTTCAACAGGTCCACGATGGATTCCTTCCAGTTCAGCTCAGCGGGGAAATCCTTGGCCATGCCGTCGATCTTGGCGACCACGTCCACCATGTCCATGGCTTCCTTCTTGGCGCCAATGCCAGTGCGGATCGGGGTGCGCTCAGCCGGAGTAGCCGCTGGGGTGGAAGCCTTAGGGGCTTCGTCCTTCTTGCCCAGACCCAGCTTGTTCAGAATGGTATTGAAAATGCTCATGAGTAATAATCCTTTCGACCTTTTGGGCTCTTCACCAGCCCTTTGAATTTAGTGTAACACAGTTGATTAAACGTAAATTCACCGCTTGTTATTACAATAATAGCGGTTGTTTTAGGCAGATTTCCCGCTGCAGCCAGCTACAATGTTTCCATTCATTTTTAGACTGAGGTACCCATGACAGAAACACCGCAACGTATGACGCCTGCTGAATTGTGGGCCGAGATTCAAAAGGGACGCGCCGCCTACAGCGCGGTGTACGCCGGGCTTAGTGAAGAGCAGATGACGCGTCGCCCCGGCCCGCAAACCGATTGGTCGGTCAAAGACCAGATCGTGCACCTCACCTGGTGGGAGAATTACGCCATCACGCGCAGCGCCATTTTGCTGGCGGGCGAGCCCACCAGCAAGCTCAGCGACTTCGACGCCCTGAATGCCCGCGTCTTTGCCTTCGGCAAAGACCTGCCCCTGCAAACTGTGCTGGACGCCTTTGCGGCCAACTTGCCGCGCCTGGGCGGGCTGTGCCACAGCCTGAGCGAGGCAGAGCTCAACGACAAGGACGGCAAACGCCGTCCACCGTATTGGCTGCTGGTGACCGACACCTTCGAACATTATCAGGAGCACCAGCCAGACCTGGAACGCTATGTAGCCAGCCTGAAAGACGCCTGAACCCCCCGGACAGCAGCCAACCGCCGTGCATCCGATCTTACCAGGGTTGGCAGAGCGGGCAGGTGTCCCACAGCCTCATCCCGGCGGGCCAATCTGGCTTTGGGGCGTAACCGTGCTCCGGCATATAGTGTTAATGTTCACAGTCGGACTCATACTACGCGCTGGCCTGCGTTTGCCAATTGAGATGAAATGAACTGGAGAAACGGATGAGCAATCGCCCTACTATTGAAGAACTGAACCGCAGACGAGCCGAAACCCTGCAGGGGGGCGGGCAGGATCGCGTCGAAGCGCAGCACAAGCAGGGGCGGCTGACCGCCCGGGAACGCTTGGACTTATTCCTCGACAAAGGCTCTTTCCGTGAGTTGGATGCCTTCGTCAAACACCGCACCTACGCCTTTGGGCTGGAAAACCAGCAGATCGCCAGCGACAGCGTGGTCACCGGCTGGGGCACTGTGGACGGCCGCCTGGTCTACGTCTTCTCGCAGGACTTCACCGTCTTCGGCGGCAGCCTGGGCGAAGTGCACGCCGAGAAGATCATCAAAGTCATGGAAATGGCGCTCAAGAACGGCGCACCGGTCATCGGCCTGAATGACTCCGGCGGCGCCCGCATTCAAGAAGGTGTCGTCTCGCTGGGCGGCTATGCCGATATCTTCCTGCGCAACACGATGGCCTCGGGCGTCATCCCGCAGATCAGCGCCATTATGGGGCCTTGCGCCGGCGGCGCGGTCTACTCGCCCGCCCTGACCGACTTTATCTTCATGGTGCGCAATTCTTCCTACATGTTTGTCACCGGCCCGGAAGTGGTCAAGAGCGTGACCCATGAAGAAGTTTCGTTCGAAGACCTGGGCGGCGCCAGCGTGCACGCCAGCCAGTCCGGCGTCTGCCATGTGGTCGCCGACAGCGAAGCGGACACGCTCTTCCTGATCCGCAAGCTGCTCTCCTACCTGCCGCAGAACAACCTCGAAGATCCCCCGTTCCGCCCGGCCAAGGACAATCCCCTGCGCCGCGACGAAGCCCTGGACGACATCGTGCCGGACGATCCCAGCAAGCCTTATGACATCAAAGAGGTCATCCGCATGCTGGTGGACGAAGGCGCCTTCTTCGAGATCCATGAACAGTTCGCCCAGAACATTGTTGTGGGCTTTGCCCGCATGGGCGGCCACGCCGTCGGCGTGATCGCCAACCAGCCCATGGTGCTGGCCGGCGTGCTGGACATTGACGCCTCGGAGAAAGCCGCCCGCTTCGTGCGCTTCTGCGACAGCTTCAACATCCCCCTGCTAACGCTGGTGGACGTGCCCGGCTTCATGCCTGGCACCGCTCAGGAGCACAGCGGCATCATCCGCGCCGGCGCCAAACTGCTGTATGCCTATTGCGAAGCCACTGTACCCAAGCTGACCGTGGTGACCCGCAAGGCTTACGGCGGCGCCTACGACGTGATGAGCAGCAAGCACATCCGCGGCGACATCAACCTGGCCTGGCCCACTGCCGAGATCGCTGTCATGGGCCCGGACGGCGCGGTCAACATCATCTTCCGCAAGGAGCTGGCCAAGGCCAAGGACCCTGACAAGAAGAAGACCGAGTTGGTAGCGCAATACCGCGAGCAGTTCGCCAACCCTTATGTGGCCGCCGCACGCGGTTACATCGATGACGTCATCCAGCCGCGCGATACCCGCCCCCGGCTGATCAACGCGCTGGAAATGCTGACCAACAAGCGCGACACCAACCCGGCCAAGAAGCACGGCAACATTCCGCTGTGATGGCGACAGGGAAGGACGCTTGCTATGTTTGACAAAGTACTGATCGCCAACCGCGGCGAGATCGCCGTGCGCATCATCCGCGCCTGCCGTGAGCTGGGCCTGCAAACCGTGGCCGTCTTCTCCGAAGCCGACCGCAATGCGCTGCACGTGCGGCTGGCCGACGAAGCCTACTTGATCGGCCCTCCGCCCTCCCGTGAGTCCTACCTGCAGATGGAGCGCATTCTGGATGTGGCCCGCAAGACCAAGGCCAGCGCCATCCACCCGGGCTACGGCTTCCTGGCCGAACGCTCTGATTTCGCCCAGGCCTGCGAAGACTCGGGCATTACCTTCATCGGCCCGCGCCCCTCGGCCATTTCAGCGATGGGCGACAAGGCGACTGCCCGCGCCACGGTCATCGCCGCCGGCGTGCCCGTGGTGCCTGGCACCGAAGACGTGGGCAACCTGACCAACGAGAAGCTGCTGGCCGCGGCCCGCAAGATCGGCTTTCCGCTGCTGATCAAAGCCACCGCAGGCGGCGGCGGCAAGGGCATGCGCGAGGTCAAGAACATCGACGAGATGCCCCACCTGCTCGAATCGGCCCGCAGCGAAGCGCTGGCCGCCTTTGGCAACGGCGATGTCTATCTGGAGAAACTGGTCGAAGGCGCCCGCCACATCGAATTCCAGATCATGGCCGACATGGACGGCAACACCGTCCACCTCGGCGAGCGCGAGTGCTCGCTGCAGCGCCGCCACCAAAAACTGCTGGAGGAAGCCCCCTCCCCCTTCATTGATGACGACGAGGAGTTCCGCCAGCGCATGGGCGAAGTGGCGGTCAAAGCCGCCAAAGCCGTCAACTATCTCAACGCCGGCACCATCGAATTTTTGGTGGACAAAGACAAGAACTTCTACTTCCTGGAGATGAACACGCGTCTGCAGGTGGAGCACCCCATCACCGAAGAAGTCACCGGCATCGACATCGTCACCGAACAGCTGCGCATCGCCCGCGGCCGCCAGCTCAGCGTGCGCCAGGAAGACGTCAGGATGCAGGGCTGGGCCATCGAGTGCCGCATCAATGCCGAAGACGCCCACAACAACTTCCTGCCCTCTACCGGCTACATCTCGCACCATGTGCTGCCCACCGGCCCTGGCGTGCGTGTGGACACCGGCGTGTTTGGCGGTTTTCAGATCACGCCCTACTACGACTCGTTGGTCTCCAAGCTGGTGGTCAAAGGCGAATCACGCGCCCAGGCCATCCTGCGTATGCGCCGCGCTCTGGAGGAATACCGCATCGTCGGCGTCAAGACCAACATCCCCTTCCACCAGAGCATCCTGGAGCAGGCCCGCTTCATTGCCGGCAAGTTCGACACGCGCTTCGTGGAAGAGCGCTTCTCGCTCGAGGAAGCCGAGGGCGGCAAGGAAACCCATCCGGAGATCGCCGCCATCTTCGCCACGCTGGTGGCGCATGAGCAGGCCGAGCGCTCCGCCCACATCATCTCGCGCGGCAAGCGCGACACCAGCAACTGGAAGTGGGTCTCCCGCTGGGAACGGATGAACCGCTAACATGATGAGCAAATACATTACAACCATTGGCGAGAAGCAGTACACCGTCGAGCTGATCGACGCCACACATGTCAGCGTCAACGATAAGATCTACGAAATTGACTTTGTGGCCGTCTCCGGTCAGCCGGTGTTCAGCCTGCTGCTTAACGGCGGCTCCTTCCAGGCCGAGGTCTACCCCGGCGAAGAAGATGACATGATGCA
The DNA here is from genome assembly GCA_019637805.1 of Anaerolineales bacterium. Classification (NCBI taxonomy): domain Bacteria; kingdom Bacillati; phylum Chloroflexota; class Anaerolineae; order Anaerolineales; species Anaerolineales bacterium. Next base: position 1,035,657 of record JAHBVB010000002.1, read on the forward strand.
GGTGCTGATGCGCGGCCGCCTGTACGAAGCCCTGGTGGAAGATGAGCGCGAGAAACGGCTAAGCAGCGCGGCGGGCGCCGCGGCCCAGTCCGGCGAATTCGTGCTGCGCGCCCCGATGCCCGGCTTGGTCGTCAAGATCCCCGTGGAGGAAGGCGCCCAAGTTCAGAAAGGCGACGTGCTTTTGATCTTGGAATCAATGAAGATGCAGAATGAGTTGAAGTCGCCGCGTGAAGGAAAGGTCACCCGCATTCAAGTGAAAGCGGGCGACAGTGTAGAACAACGCCAGGTGATGCTGAGCGTGGAATAGATGAGCACAACATGGTTATTTCGCACAGTGACAAAGAGATTGAGGTTAAGTTTTTCGTCCGCAGCCTGCCTGAGATCGAAACCCGCCTGGTAAAAGCCGGGGCTACTCTGGTGCAGCCGCGCACGCACGAATACAATTTGCGCTTTGACACGCCGGAGGGCAGCCTGAGCCAGCAGAAGAGCATGCTGCGCCTGCGCCGTGACTTTGCCAGCCACATTACCTATAAAGGGCCCAGCACTACGCTGGGCGGCGCGCTGGCCCGACAGGAGATCGAGTTCGAGGTCAGCAACTTCGCCGCCGCACAAAAGCTGATCGAAGCCCTGGGCTTTCGCTCCCGTTTTGTGTACGAGAAGTACCGCACTACCTATGCATTGCAAGGTATGAAAGTCACCTTGGACGAAATGCCCTACGGGGATTTCGTGGAAATTGAGAGCGGCCAAGCCGAAACGCTGCCAGGCGCGGCCAGCGCCCTGGACTTGAACTGGGAGCTGCGTCTGCCGGAAACTTATGTCAGCATTTTCCGGCGCCTTAAAGAGCTGTTTCAATTGTCTTTCAACGACATCACCTTCGCCAATTTCGAGAACGTGACGGTGGATCTGCACCGCAGCGGCATTCAAGAAGCGGACACCGCCTTAGCTTAAACAAAAACGCCCCTCTCGGGGCGTTTGTTTTAACCACCTCAAATTCAGCTAGCTCGAAGCTTACGTACAAAAACTTCTTCGCGAGGCTTACAGGATGGCTGTAAGCCTGCTCAGAAAGACGAATTAAGTGAGACTAGCCCGTCCCGCACTTAGCGATTCTTGATACCGTCCAGGCGCAACACATCGCTGTCGTCGCTGTGGCTGCCGCCGCTGTCCACGTGCTTATCGCTGATCTGCGGGCCGTTCTTGATCACGTGCACCAGCGCCATCGCGTGGCCGCGCCCCAGATCGAAGTCCTCTTTGAGCCAGGCCACGATCTCACCAGCTTTGGTCTCCGCGCCAAAGCCTTTTTCCTTGGCCAGCGCCAGGAATTCATTGGGCGTCTTGCCTGTCTTCAATTCAATATTGTCCAAATAGGCTTGAAATGACATTTATCTTCCTCCTGCGTCTGTCGTCTACAGTGTAAAAGAACGCATAAAACTTGATTTAGGTCTCCACCGGCTGCAGCTGACCTGCTGCCCACCGCAGGCCTTCCACGTTTACTTGCTGCCCCAACAGTTCTGCCACCCTGGCCTGCATGGCCGCCGGATCCCCGCTGGTCAGATAGCGGGTCATGCCGGCCGGCCCCGGGTTGCGCAGCCCGGCGGCGTCCAGCAGCGCGGCCGCCCGGCGGGCGATGGCCGGCGCCGGGTCGATCAGACGCACGTCCTCGCCCACGATCCGCCGAATAACGTCAAAGGAAAAGGGGTAATGCGTGCAGCCCAGCACCACCGTGTCCAGCCCCCAGGCCAGCATCGGCTCCAGGGCTGCGCGCAGGATGCGCTCTGCCTCCACCCCATCCGCCCGCCCGGCTTCGATCTCGGCCACCAGGCCCGGGCAGGCATCCTGCAGCAGGGTCACACCGCCGCCAAAGCGCTCCACCACTGAGGCGTATAGCTCGCCCTCAAAAGTGGTGGGCGTGGCCAGCACACCCACCACTCCGCTGGTGGTGTGCTCCGCCGCGGGCTTCACCGCCGGCTCCATGCCCACGAAGGGGAAGCCGGGGTATTGGGCGCGCAGGGCGTGCAGCGCCGCGGCTGAGGCGGTGTTGCAGGGGATCACGATCAGCTTGACCCCCTGGCCCATCAAGAATTCCACGACGCCTTCAGACAGGCGCCGCACTTCCTGCAGGCCGCGCGGGCCGTAAGGCACATGCGCCTGGTCCGCCACGTAGAGCGTGTGCTCCTGCGGCAGCTGGGCCTGGATGGCCCGCAGCACGCTCAGGCCGCCGACACCGGAATCGAAAGCGCCAATTGGAGCGGTGGGTAATGGGGAAGTCGACATAAACAAACGGGCAGCCTGTTGGCTGCCCGTGTTTTATACCAGAATGGGTCTGAAATTGCGTTCCAAGTCTAGGCTTCGGCTTCGCTCTCGGCGGCTTCCTCTGCGGGAGCCGCTTTGGCTTTGCCCTTGCCCTTCTTGGGCAGGTCGCTGAACTTCTGCTTGAGGCGGGCCTTCTTGCCGGTCAGACCGCGCAGGTAACCCAGGTTGGCGCGGCGCACCACGGAGCTGTGCTCGACCACCACTTTGTCGATCAGCGGCGAATGCACCAGGAAAGTGCGTTCGACGCCGATACCATTGCTGGCCACGCGGCGCACGGTGAAGTTTTTGGTATTGGCAGATTTGCCGGCACGCAAGACAACACCCTTGAACTCCTGGATGCGCTCACGGTCGCCTTCCTTGATCTTGACGTGCACGCTGACCTGGTCGCCGGGGCGCAGGGCAGGAATATTCGGATTGGGGGCGGCCGCAACGGCCTTTAACAATTCAGACATCGATTTTCTTTTCCTCTCGGTTCAAACAGCAACGGATTTTACCATACCTCTAAATTTAGCTGGCGAAGAAATCCGTAGAGCGGTAATCCTCTGCGACAAGTGGATAGCCTTGGGTGAAATGGTCCTGGTTGCCCAGCCAACGCGCCACCACCTCCAACAGGTTGGATCCAATGAAACGGCCGCCGCCCTGGCTGGCGTGGCAGGCATCCGCCTGGTCCTTGCGCGCCTGCACGCTGCGGTAATTAATGCTGACGTGCTTGGGCGTGTCCACATCGCGGGCCAGCCGGGTCAGGTCAATATCTTTGTTGCGTCCCACTTTGGAGGGGTCTTTGCGCAGCAGGCGCATGAACAGCACCGCCCGGCGCAGACGGGCACGGTTGCGGGCGTTGAAGAAGAGTTTGTCGGGCTGGAAAGGCGCCCCGGCTTTGGGGAACTGCGCCGCGTCGCCGGCGGCATGGAAGGCCGCCACAGTGGCCTTATGCACCGCAATGTGGTCCGGATGGTAGTAGCCGCCAGTCTCGTCGAAAGTGATCACCACTTGCGGCTTCAGCCGGCGGATGTGGCCGACAATGCGCTCGGCCACCTGCTCCAGCGGCGCCTGCACCAGCGAAGCGGGGTTTTGGTTGTCCTGCGAACCGACCATACCCGAGTCGCGGTAGTCCAGGAAGGAAATGCTCTTCAGCCCCAGGGCCTGGCCGGCGCAGTGCAGTTCCGCCTCGCGCAGCTCGGCGATGGTCTTGTACTTCTGCAGATATTCAGGGTCGACCGTGCCGGCTTCGCCGCGCGTGGCGCACACCAGGTGCACGTCCACCCCCAGGCTGGAGTAATAAGCCAGTGTGCCGCCCATGCCAAACGACTCGTCGTCTGGGTGGGCCATCACAACCAAAATAGTTTTAGGAGTAGTGTTCATGGCAATACCTGTTCGGAGGCGAAGACAACATTATAGTCCTGTGGGCTGGCTTTGTCTCAACTAGAATACCGCAATGAAGGAATTTGGCTTTACTCCCAGTGATTTGCAAGCCAATAAAGCCGGCAGACTGTCTGCCCGCCAGCAGGAAGTGGTCAGCGCATTTCTGTTGGGGGCGCACAAACGGCTGCAATTGGCGGCTGCCGTGGGGGGATTTAGCCCGCTCGTGGTGGTTGGCTTGGTCTACTTGCTGGAACCCACCGGCTTTGAGCAATCCATACCCTACCTGTTGCCAGCCTATGCGCTCTATCTGCTAATTCTGGGCATCGCTTTATTCAGGGGTTCTCGCCTCAACCAAGTGCTGGCCAAGGGCCGTGTCCAAACCGTCAGCGGCTCTCCCGCCTTATCCACGGCCAAGGTGCGCAGGTGGACCGCCTATTACGCCGAGATCGGCGGCGTGCGTTTCCAGCTGCAATCCAACCAATTCCAGGCGCTACAAAAACACCGGCAGTATCGCGTCCATTACCTGCCATACCCACCGACCCACTGGATCCTGTCGTTAGAAGAGAAATAGCCTAATAGACGGAGAGATTGGGGTCCACTTGCCGGGCCCAGGCATTGATGCCGCCCACCAGGTTCTTGACCTTGGTGAAGCCCGCCGCCCGCAGGAATTCCACGGCGCGCTCGGAGCGCGAGCCGGAACGGCAGAGGATGACCATCTCGACCGACGGGTCCAATTCGGGCAAGCGGGCGGGCAATTCGCCCAGTGGGATCAGCTCGGCGTTTGGCAGCTGGGAAATGTGCAATTCGTGCGGCTCGCGCACGTCGATCAAGCGCGGCGGGTGGCCCTGCTGGATCTGGGCAGCCAATGCCTGCGGGGTGATTTCAAATTCTTTGTCCATAGGCCTCTCATCGTGGTCGTGGGCCGGCACACCGCAGAAAGCTTCATAATCGATCAGCTCGATCTGTTCGGACGGCAGGCTGCACACGGTACAGTTTGGATCTTTGCGAAGTTTTATCGTATCGAAGCGCATGTCCAGCGCGTGAAAAAGCAGCAACTTGCCCACCAGCGGCTCGCCGATCCCCAGCAACAGCTTGAGGCCTTCGCTGGCCTGCAGTGAGCCAATGATGCCCGGCAAGACGCCCAGCACGCCGCCTTCTGCGCAGCTGGGCACACTGCCCGGCGGGGGCGGGTCGGGGAACAGGCAACGGTAGCAGGGGCCGTCTTTGGCGGCAAAGACGCTCACCTGGCCGTCAAAGCGGAAGATCGACCCATACACGTTGGGGATGCCCAGCTTGACGCAAACATCGTTGACCAGATAACGCGTGGGGAAATTGTCCGTGCCGTCGATCACCAGGTCGTAGCCTTGAACAATGCGCAGAGCATTGGCCGAGGTCAAGCTCTCGTTGTAGACCGGCACATCAATGCCCGGGTTCAGGTCGAGCAGGCGGCTGCGGGCCGATTCGACTTTGAGCTGGTCGAGATTGGATGTCCCATGGATCACCTGGCGCTGCAAGTTCGAGGCGTCGACCACATCGTAGTCCACCAGGCCAATGCGCCCCACTCCGGCGGCGGCCAGGTACAAGGCAGCCGGAGAGCCCAACCCGCCTGCGCCGACCACTAGCACCGAGGCGGCCTTGAGTTTGCGTTGACCGTCCAGCCCCACCTGCGGGATCAGCAAGTGGCGTGAATAGCGCAGCAGTTCGTCACGGGACAGCTCGGCAGACATGGCGACTACTATATCAGAGAGCAATCAGCGATCCGAAACCATCGCCACTATAATCAGCGCATGAAGCACATGTTCTTCAATGATTATTCAGAGGGAGCCCACCCCAGGATCCTGCAACGTCTGGGGACCACCAACCTGCAGCAGATGACGGGCTATGGCGAAGACGAAGTATCCCTGGAAGCCCAGAAGCGCATCCAAAACGCCATCGGCAGCTCGGACGCTGCGGTTCATTTTGTCTCCGGCGGCACCCAGGCCAACTTACTCTGCCTGGCTTCGATGCTCAAACCCTATGAATCCGTGATCGCCCCTGTGACGGGGCACATCAACGTACATGAAGCCGGCGCGGTCGAAGCCACCGGGCACCGCATCGAGGCCATCCCCACCCCAGACGGCAAGCTCCGCCCGGACAGGCTGGAGCCGCTGATCGTGCGCCACGCTGACGAGCATATGACCAAACCTAAAGTGGTTTTTCTCTCCCACTCCACCGAAGTCGGCACGATTTATTCCAAACAAGAACTGGAAGCCCTCAGCCGGTTCTGCCATAGCCATGGCCTCTATCTATATCTGGACGGCGCTCGCTTGGGTTCAGCCCTTACCGCACCGCAGGCCGACCTGACCCTTGGCCACATCGCCCAACTGACCGACATGTTTTACATCGGCGGCACCAAGAATGGCGCTTTGCTGGGCGAGGCCATCGTGATCAACAACCCGGCCCTCCAGCCGGAATTTCGACGCCACATCAAACAGCGCGGCGGGTTGCTGGCTAAGGGACGCTCCATCGGCGTGCAATTCCTGGAGCTCTTCAGCGACGAGTTGTATTTTGACCTCGCCCGGCACGCCAACCAAATGGCCCACCAGCTAGCTGCCGGCATCCAGGCCCTCGGCTTCAGCTTCCTCACCCCACCCGCCAGCAACCAGATCTTTCCGATCCTGCCCGATGCGCTGATTAAGCGCGTACAGGCTGATTACGGTTTCTATCTTTGGGAACCACAAGCGGACGGCCACTCCGCCGTCCGCCTGGTCACCTCTTGGGCCACGCCCGAGAAAGCGGTGGACCAGTTCCTGGTGGATCTGAAACAATTGGCCTAGCCGCGGCCAGATGCCGCAAGCCGGGAAAGGTGCGCTTCCAAACGATTCGTCATTTTGCGAGGAGTACTTGCGGAGCAAGTGCGACAAAGCAATTTATATGTTGGCAGAGCTTGCCGCTAAGAATCAGCTCGCAGCGGCCGCTTGCTGGGCATCCCCGGCCGGCGCGGGTACTTGGCCGGCGTTTCCGCCACTTTCTCTACTACTATCAGCCAGCGCTCCTCATCCAACCCAGGCACCTCGGCGGGCAGTAGTTGCGCTGGGCCGCCGCCCAGCAGGCGGATGGCTTCCTGCGCCGCGGACAGTTCAGCGGCCGCTTCCCGGCCCTTTTGGGCCAGCATGCGGCCGCCCACGCGCACCAAAGGCAGCAGGTACTCCGCCAACACCGGCAGCGGGGCCAGCGCCCGCGCCACGGCCCAGTCGTAAGCCGCGCGCTCAGCCGGCAGCTGTCCGGCCTCTTCCGCCCGGGCGGCCAGCACTTGCACATCCTTCAGGCGCAAAACTTGCACCATGTGCTCCAGGAACCCGGCCTTCTTGGCCGTGGCTTCGATCAGCGTCAGCGGCAGCCCCGGCTGCAGGATCTTGAGCGGCAGCCCCGGCAGCCCCGCCCCGGTCCCCACGTCGGCCAAACGGCCGGGGGCCGCGCCCAGCGCCAGCCAGCAGCTCAGCGAGTCGAGGAAATGGCGCGTGCGCACCTGCTCCAGCTCAGTGATCGTGGTCAGGTTGAAGCGCTGGTTCCAGGCCGCCAGCTCGGCGGCGTACTGGTCAAAGGCGGCCAGCTGCTCGTCGGTAACAGAGACGCCCAGCCAATCGTGTATCGTCTTGGCAAAATCCGGCATGATTGGATTATACGGCCCGGTTGCGACCAGGCAGGCATTGAGGATATAGTCACCATCGCATGAAAGCTGTACTCGCCACCTTGTTTGCTGTGGCCGCTCTGCTGTGGCTGGTCCCCAGCCCCGTTGCGGCCCAGATCCCGGACCAGGCCTACATCTCGTCCTTTGTCGGCCGCGCCCAGACCTATTCACTCTCCTGTGAGTCGCGCTCGGCGGCGGACTGGGGCGCCTACTGGGGCGTGTACATTGACGAGACCGAGTTCCTCAACCGCCTGCCGCGCTCCGACGACCCCAACAAAGGCTTCGTCGGAGACGTCAACGGCCCCTGGGGCTACATTCCCCCGGCGGCCTACGGCGTGCACGCCGCCCCGGTAGCCGAACTGTTGCGCGAATATGGGTTGGACGCGCAGGCCGAGACCGGCCTGCGCTGGGACGACCTGCGCGCCGAGATCGCCGCCGGGCGGCCCGCCATCGTCTGGGTCATCGGCACGGTCTGGGCCGGCACCCCGCGCGATTACACCACCAAAGCCGGCGACACGGTCACGGTGGCCAACAACCAGCACAGCATGGTGCTCATCGGCTACGACGAGAGCCGCGTGCACCTGGTGGATGCCCTCACGGGCTATACCATCACGCATCCCCTGCAGAACTTCCTGGCCTCGTGGAGCGTGCTGGGCAATATGGCCGTGATTGGTGAGGGCAGCGGGCAGCTGCCCGCCGAGCGCCAGCCTAGCAATGCCAGCGGCAGCACGTACACTGTCCAGTCAGGCGACACGCTCAACCGGGTGGCCAATCGCTTCAATCTCTACTGGCCGGACCTGGCCGCGCTAAACGGCATCAGCTACCCCTATCTGATCTATACCGGCCAGGTGCTGCTGCTCAGCGCTGACGCGCAAAGCGAAGAGCCCCTCGAGGAAAACGAACCGGACGTAGAAGAGCCGCAAACTTATACCGTGCAGCGCGGCGACTACTTGCTAAAGGTGGCTGAAACGCTGGAGCTGGACTGGCTGGCCCTGGCGCGAGCCAATGGTTTGCTGCCGCCCTTTGACCTGCATGCCGGCGATGTGCTCCAGCTGCCCGAGGAGGACGCCGAATGGCCCGCCGCGCAACCGCCAGCCAGCTACACGGCGACCCGCAGCGAGAGCCTGGTGATGATCGCCCAGTTCTACGGTCTGGACTGGCTGCGTCTGGCCGGCCACAACAACATCGCCTTCCCTTACCTGCTGGCCCCCGGCCAAAACATCACTTTGGATTAAACACAAAAAGCCCGGCTTCACCGGGCTTTTTTTGGATGTGTGGGTTTACAGCCCCTCGGTGGGGGCGGGTGAACTGGCCTTGTTATAGCGATAGACGATGCGGCCGCGGTTCATGTCGTAGGGCGACATTTCCAATGTGACGCGGTCGCCCAGCAAAATACGGATATAGAAGCGGCGCATTTTGCCTGACAGGTAGGCCAATACCTTATGGCCGTTCTCCAATTCCACCTGGAACTGTGTTCCAGGCAAAGCTTCGATAACGGTTCCTTCAACTTTGATTGTGTCTTTTTCTTTTGCCATTGGCTTAACTATACCTTAAACACGGCCAAAGTATACCTGCCCAATCGGGCAGGCAGGCATCCGGCGGTATACTCGCAGCATGGCGGCAAAATCCCCCAAGAAATCGGGCAAATCGCGCTGGGAAGCGGACACTCTGCAGCCGGCGTTGGACAAGCACCCCGAACGCAAGCCGGCCTTCGAGACCACCAGCGGGCTGGCCCTGCCGCCGCTGCTGAGCGCCGAAGATCTGCCGCCAGACACCGACCTGGGCTACCCAGGCGAGTTCCCGTTCACGCGCGGCGTGCAGCCCAACATGTACCGGGGCCGTCTATGGACCATGCGCCAGTACGCCGGCTATTCCAGCGCAGCCGAATCCAACAAACGCTACCGCTACCTGCTGGAACAGGGCCAGTCCGGCCTCTCCGTGGCCTTTGACCTGCCCACCCAGATCGGCTACGATGCCGATGACCCGATGGCTCTGGGCGAGGTCGGCAAGGTCGGCGTCAGCATCTCCTCGCTGGAGGATATGCAGACCCTGTTTGACGGCATCCCGCTGGACAAGGTCTCCACCAGCATGACCATCAACGCCCCGGCGGCCGTGCTGCTGGCCATGTATGTGGCCGTAGGAAAACGCCAGGGCGTGCAACCCAGCCAGCTGCGCGGCACGGTGCAGAACGATATCCTCAAGGAATATATCGCCCGCGGCACTTACATCTTCCCGCCCGGGCCGTCCATGCGCCTGATCACCGACCTGTTCCGCTACTGCGCGCAGGAAGTGCCGCGCTGGAACACCATCAGCATTTCCGGTTACCACATCCGTGAGGCCGGCTCCACCGCCGCGCAGGAAGTGGCTTTCACCCTGGCCAACGGCATCGCCTATGTGCAAGAGGCCTTGGACGCCGGCCTGGACCTGGAGGCCTTTGCCGCCCAGATCTCGTTCTTTTTCAATGCGCACAACAATTTTCTGGAAGAAGTCGCCAAGTTCCGCGCCGCCCGCCGGCTGTGGGCGCGCATCATGCGCGGCCGCTTCGGCGCCCAAAGCGACGCGGCCTGTAAGCTGCGTTTCCATGCCCAGACCGCCGGCTCCACCCTGACGGCGCAGCAGCCGCAGAACAACGTGGCCCGCGTCACCGTGCAGGCTCTGGCGGCGGTGATGGGCGGCGCCCAGTCGCTGCACACCAACAGCATGGACGAAGCCCTCTGGCTGCCCACCGAGCAGGCCGTGCGCGTCGCCCTGCGCACCCAGCAGATCCTGGCGCACGAGACCAAGGCCGGCGACACGGTCGACCCGCTGGGCGGCTCCTACGCGCTGGAGTATTTGACCAATGCGATTGAAGAGCAAGCCAACGGCTATTTGAAAGAGATCGAGCAGCGCGGCGGCGCCCTGGCCGCCATTGAGGCCGGCTACATCCAAGGCGAGATCCAGTCTGCCGCCTACAGCTTCCAGCAAGCGCTGGAGAGCGGCGAGGAGATCGTGGTCGGCGTCAACGCCTACACCAGCCAGGAAAGCCTGAACCTGGAACGCTTGCAGATCGACCCGGCCATTGAGGCTGAGCAGGTGCAGCGGCTGGCGGCCTTGCGTGCCCGGCGCTCTGCGGCCCGGACCGCAGAGCTGCTCGGTCAACTGGAGAACGCCGCCCGCGGCCACGAGAACCTGCTGCCGCTGTTCATCACCTGTTTGGAGAACGACATCACCTTGGGAGAGATCTGCGGATGTTTGCGCAGCCTGTGGGGCGAATACCAACCCCCCGCCACCGCTTAGGAGTCTTATGCCGGGTTTTATCAAGAAGATTGACCACATCGCCGTCGTCGTGGACGACATCAGCCAGGCGCTGACCTTTTGGCAGGACACGCTGGGCATGCAACTTTCCCACATGGAGGACGTCCCCAGCGAAGGTTCGCTGGTGGCCTTTTTGCCCACCGGCGAAAGCGAAGTCGAGCTGGTGCAGCCCACCGGCCAAGATAACGGCGTGGCCCGTTTCCTTAAGAAGCACGGCCCCGGCATGCACCATATCTGCTTCGAGGTTTATGACATCCAGAAGACCATGGCACACCTCAAAGAAAAACAGGTGCGTCTGATCAACAGCGAACCGATCATCGGCACCGGCGGCAAGAAGATCGCCTTTATTCACCCAGAGAGCAGCTATGGCGTCCTGGTCGAACTTTACGAGCTTAGCGGCAAGGAAAGCGAAATCCGCCTGGACCGCGCCCGCGAACTGGCCGAGCGCGTGCTGAGCGAAGGGCAGACCATGGCCAACGCCGCCATGGAGTTTTTGCGCAATCTGCGCGAGGAACTGGGAAAAGACCGCCGCAATTAGACAACAAAAACGCTCCAGAATATCTGGAGCGTTTTGTTCAGAGGTGTCAGGCTCGGGCCGGCCGGTTGACGATATACAAACTAAGCAGCACCAGTAGCGCGCCGATGATCAGCGAAGCATCCAGGCGCTCGTTGAGGAACAGCACTCCCATCGTCACGCCCACCACCGGGAACATGTAGGTCACCATCGCCAGGCGCGTCGGCCCAACCGAGTGCAGCAGGTAATAGTAGAAGAGATAGGCCATGCACGAGCCCACCACCCCCATCCACAGCAGCGCCACCCAGGTCATGGGCAGTTGTGGCAAACCCAGCGGCGCCTCGGCGGCCTGGGCCGCGCTCCAGATCACCAGGTCGGCCATCACCAGCGGCACAAAAGCCTGCACGGTCGGCGCAATGCCCTTGGTGGTCTGGCGGGCGAAGACCGTGCTGCCGGCGTAAAACAACACCGCCAGCAAGAGCGCGCCCTGGGCCAGCAGGTTCATGCGTACGTCCCCGCCTGTATCCCGCAGGGCCAGCACCACCACGCCCACGAAGCCGACCAGCAGGCCCAGCACGCGTTGGCGCGTCAGGCGGTCATCGCTCAGCGCCACATGGGCGATCACCATGGTGAACAGCGGCATGCTGCTGTTGAAGATCGAAGCCACCGCCGAGTCGACATGCAACTCAGCCCAGGAGAAGAGCACAAAGGGCACGGCCGTGTTGGTCAGGCCCAGGATCAGCATGGCGATGTAACTGCGCCGGTCACGCGGCCACTGCGGCCGCGTCCACAGCAGCACCAGGGCCAAAGCCAGCAGGCCAAACAGGATGCGGTAAGCCACCAGCAGGAACGGGCCTACCTCTTCCAGTGCGATCTTGATCCAAAAAAACGAAGTGCCCCAGGCGAGGCTGAGGCCGATAAATGCCAGCCAGTCTTTTGTTTTCATAGACTATAGATTCTAGCACCGCCGGCTTCCTTACGCCCACATCTCAAATCGTTTGTGATATTATTAACAAATACTCTTTTTTCGCCAAAGGCAGCCATGAGTACACCTGCTTTCATTAAGCTCACCAATCTATCCAAAAGTTATCAGGAAGCCGGGCAAAGCCTGCACGTGCTGCGCCAGGCCCAGTTGGAGATCGCCAAGGGCGAATTCGTCGCCCTGGTGGGTGCCAGCGGCAGCGGGAAAAGCACGCTGCTCAACCTGCTCAGCGGGATTGACCGCGCCGACCAGGGCGAGATCTGGGTCAACGGCCAAAAGTTGAGCGCCATGGACGAAAGCCAGCGCACCCTCTTCCGCCGCCAAAACATCGGCTTCGTCTTCCAATTCTTCAACCTGCTGCCCACCCTGACCGTGCGGGAAAACGTGGCCCTGCCGCGTGAGCTGGCTGGCGCCAGCGCGGCAGAGGCCGCCGCCAAAGCTGACGAACTGCTGCAGCTGGTCGGCCTGGCCGAGCGCGCCAACACCTTCCCAGACCGGCTCTCCGGCGGCCAGCAGCAGCGCGTGGCAATCGCCCGGGCACTGGTGCACAGCCCACAGTTGGTGCTGGCCGATGAACCCACCGGCAACCTGGACGAAGAGACCGGCCAACAGGTCATGGACCTGCTGGAGACGCTGACGCGCCAGGCCGGCAACAACCTGTTCATGGCCACGCACAACTTGGAAATTGCCAAGCGCGCCGACCGCGTGCTGCACCTGCGTGAAGGCAAGCTAGTGGAATGAACGCAGTCCCCAGCCGGCCCCCGGCCACTCTGTTCAAAGTCGCCTGGCGCTACCTGCTCAGCCATCCGCTGCAAAGCCTGCTGATGCTGCTGGGTATCACGCTGGGCGTGGCCGTGGCGGTCAGCGTGGATGTGGCCAATGCCAGCGCCGCCCGCGCCTTTGACCTCAGCGTGGACGCCGTCGTCGGCCGCAGCACGCATTACATTTCGGCCGGTCCCACCGGCATCCCCGAACAAGACTATGTGGAATTGCGCCTGGCCGGCCTGGAACTGCCCATGGCCCCAGTGGTCAGCCAGTTGGTCACCTCGCCACAGATGGGCGACCTGCCGCTGCAGCTGCTGGGCGTGGACCCCTTTGCCGAAGAACCTTTCCGTGATTATTTGTATGACGACCAACGCCAGATCGACCCAGCGTTGATCGGCGCCTTCTACACTGTGCCTGGGGCGGTCATGCTCTCCAGCGACATGGCCGCCGCTCACGGCCTGGCGACCGGCGACAGCATTCAACTAGACGTGGGCGGCGTGCTGCGCCCGGCAACTATCGCCGGGCTGCTCACGCCGCAAGACGCCCTGGACCGCCGCGCCTTGGAAGGCCTGGTGCTGGCGGACATCTCCACCGTCCAGGAGTTCAGCGGCCGGCTGGGTGTGCTGGAGCGCGTGGATCTGATCCTGCCCAGCGGCGACGCAGCCGCCCTGGCCCGCCTGCAAGCCGCCCTGCCCGCCGGGCTGGACCTGCAGCCCGCCGAAGGCCGCAGCCAAGCTGTAGAACAGATGACAGGAGCCTTCCGCACCAACCTCACCGCGCTCAGTCTGCTGGGCCTGGTGGTCGGCCTCTTCCTGATCTACAACACCATGACCTTTTCCGTGGTGCAGCGCCGTCAAAGCTTTGGCACGCTACGCGCCCTGGGCGTCAGCAGCCGTGAAGTTTTCATCCTGGTGCTGGGCGAGGCCATGCTGGTCGGCCTGGTGGGCTCCGCCCTCGGCATCCTGCTGGGCGTAGTGCTCGGCCGCGGCGCAGTGGACCAGGTCGCCCAGACCATCAATGACGTCTTTTTTACTCTCACCGTACGTGAGGTCAGCCTGCCGGCCAGCAGCCTGGTCAAAGGCGGCCTACTGGGCATCGTCGCCACGCTGCTGGCCGCCCTGGTGCCGGCCTGGGAGGCGGCCAAGTCGCCGCCGCGGCGCACCATGTCCCGTTCGCAGCTGGAGTTGATTTCCACCAGGCTCTTGGGCCAGGCTGCGCTGCTCGGCGCGCTGCTGGCCCTGGCCTCCGGCGCCCTGCTAGCCAGCGTGCCGCTGGGCCTAGTGGGCAGTTTCGCCTGCACCTTCGGGGTCACCATCGGCATGGCCCTCACCACGCCTTGGATCACGCGCGGGCTGATGCCCTGGCTGGCCCGCCTGCTGGGCGGGCTGTTGGGGCCGCTGGGCCGCCTGGCGCCGCGGGAGGTCTCGGCGGCCACCAGCCGCACTTCGCCGGCCATCGCCGCGCTGATGGTGGCCGTAGCGGTCAGCATCGGCGCCAGCCTGATGGTCAGCAGCTTCCGCGGCGCGGTGATCGACTGGCTGGACCAGATCCTCAGCAACGATGTCTACGGCTCGGTGGCCAGCGCTTCCCTCAGTGAACCGGCCGTGCCCATCAACCCGCACATCCTGGCCCAGCTGGACAGTTGGCCGGGCGTGCTGGCCGTGCACTCCCTGCGCAATATCGAGATCGATTCGCCCTACGGGCCGCTAATGGTCAGCGCCAATAACAATCCCAACGACGGGCATGAGCAGATCTATGTGGAAAAGCAGGGCACGGAAGACGAGGTCTGGGCCGCCGTGCAGGAAGGCGCTGTGATGATCTCGGAACCGCTGGCCAACCGTCTCGAACTGGGCATGGGCGATGTGATCGAACTGCAAACCCCGGGCGGGCTGCGCGCCTTCCCAATCGCGGCCGTGTTCCGAGATTACACCTCCAGCCGCGGCAATGTCACCATGTGGCAGCCGCAATACCAAACGATCTGGAACGACCCCTCCATCTCGGCTTTTTCACTGCTGCTGGAGACCGGCACAGACCCCGAAGCCGTGGTGGAAGAGCTGCGCCAGGCCTTCAACGCCACCCAATTCCTCAATATCCGCTCCAACGCCGGCCTGCGCGCCGAGACCCTGGAAGTCTTTGACCGCACGTTCCTGATCTCCAGCGCCCTGGAACTGATCACCACTGCCGTGGCCTTTGTCGGCGTGCTGAGCGCCATGCTGGCCCTGCTGCTGGAAAAGCAGCGCCAGATGGGCGTGCTCAAAGCGATCGGCATGAGCCTACGCCAGCTGTGGGGCTTGACCCTGCTGGAGACCGGGCTGATGGGCCTGGTGGCCGGGCTGCTGGCCCTGCCCACCGGCTATTTTGTCGCCCAAATCCTCTTGCAGATCATCAACAAGCGTTCCTTTGGCTGGGCCCTGGACCTGCGTCTGACCCCGCAACCCTTTGTGGAGGCTTTGCTGATCGCCGTGGCCGCTGCCTTACTGGCCGGGCTGTACCCGGCCCACCGGGCCAGCCAACGCAGCGCGGCCGATGCGATGCGCTTTGACTAACATGGCCAACAAATTTCTGCTCCCGCTGCTCATCCTTTGCCTGCTGGCCGCCTGCGCCGCCCCGGCCCAAACCGGTTCCGAGCCTGCCGCGGGCACCCCATTGCCCACGCCGGAAGGCTTCTTGCGGGCAGACCGGCCGCGCAGCTTCAGTTTCCCGGCAGACTTTGGCCCGCACGAAGACTACCTGACCGAGTGGTGGTACTACACCGGCAACCTGGATACGGAGGACGGCCGCCATTTCGGCTATGAGCTGACCTTCTTCCGCATCGGCCTGCAGCCGGCCAGCCAGAACTTTCCCCGCAGCAGCGATTGGGCCAGCGGGCAGATCTACATGGCCCACTTCGCCGTTACCGATGTGGTCGGCCAGCAGTTCCACGCCTTCCAGCGTTTCAGCCGCGGGGCGGCTGGACTGGCCGGCGCACAAGGCCAGCCTTACCAGATATGGCTGGAAGATTGGCGCGCCGAGCAAACCGGGCCGCACAGCTTCCGCCTGCAGGCCAGCCAGGCTGGTGTGCAGCTGGACCTGGAGCTGACCGACGTCAAAGGCCCCGTGCTGCACGGCATGGGTGGTTACAGCCAAAAAGGGCCGGATGCCGGCAACGCCTCGTATTACTACACCCAGCCGCGCCTGCTCTCCCAGGGTACGATCCAGTTGGGCGAGCAGCGTTTTGAGGTCAGCGGGTTGAGCTGGAAAGATCACGAATTCAGCACCAGCGTGCTCTCCCCGGGCCAGGTGGGCTGGGACTGGTTCTCCATCCAATTGGACAATGACTATGAACTAATGGTCTTCGAGCTGCGTCGGGAAGATGGCAGCCGTGACCCCTTCTCCAGCGGCACCTTGATCCATCCGGATGGGTCCACCACGCACCTGGACGAAAGCGATTTCAGCATCCAAGTGCTGGACGAATGGCGCAGCCCGCACTCTGGGGCCACCTACCCCATGGGCTGGCGTATCCAGGCTCCAGGGTTGCAGCTCGAGCTGGAGCTGCAACCCTTTATGCACGACCAGGAGATGAACATGCGCACCATCTACTGGGAAGGGGCCGTGCGCATTAGCGGCAGCCTCGCCAGCCAGCCAGTGCATGGCGCGGGCTACGTGGAGTTGACCGGCTACGCCGAAGCTTTTGACGGCGATTTCTAAAGCCGGATAGAATCCGCCCTATGCAAAAACGCCACACACCCTGTTGGGCAGCCCTGGCGCTGGCCGGCCTGCTGGCTGCCTGTGCAACCCCGGCCCCCGCTGCGCCGCCCACACCTGCCGTGCAGGAGATCTCGTTGGTGGCTTTGGACATCTATTGGGACCAAGACGTGATCGAGGCCCAGGCCAACCAGCCACTGCGCCTGACCCTGCGCAACGACGGCGCGCTGGATCACAATTTCGAGATCCTCGAACTGGACATCAGTGTACTGCTCTCCCCCGGCGAAACCGAAGTGGTCGAATTCGTCGTGGATCGCAATGGCATCTTTAGCTACTTATGCAGCATTCCCGGCCATGACGAGGCCGGCATGCTGGGTGAGTTGGTGATTAGCGATTGGTGACAGGCATATCGATTGCGGGCAATCCGCGCCATTTGGGCTATATAATTCGTTAGCTGGGGCGATCAACTGAGAAGCACCCGTCATCGGGTAGAATCCACTGCCAAGTTTGGAAGAAATGTATGCGTTCAAAACCCCCTTACACCCTCCTTAAGAGCAGCCGTTCGCGGCGCGGCGGCCGCGGCCGCATCGGTTTCTATTTATTGTTGGTCCTGTCCATCTTGCTGGTGGCGGCCGGGCTGTGGGTTACCGGCAGCTGGGTCTCTGCGGGCGGCCCTGGGGCGCTGTTCCCCAGCGACACGCCCACGCCCACGCTGACCTATACGCCCAGCAACACGCCTACCGTGACCAACACTCCCACCGAAACACCCATTCCGGCCACGCCCACCGCCGCACAGCCTTTCTTATATTCAGTGGTGTCCGGGGATACGATCTCCGCCATTGCCGAACGCTTCGGCCTGGACACGGTCGAAGGTCCGATCATCATCATGCTGCTCAACGGCATGAACAACGACAGTGTGCTCTTCGTTGGGCAGGAGCTGATTATCCCCGACCCGAATATGGCGATCCCCTCGCCCACACCGCTGCCGGAGAACCTGCGTCGCGGCGACCAGATCGAATACTTCGTGCTGCCGGGCGACACCCTGGCGCTGATCGCCGCCCGCTTTGCCAGCACTGAGGCCGCCATCATCTCGGCCAACAGTCTGGATAATCCCAACAACATCTTCGTCGGCCAGATCTTGCTGGTGCCGGTCAACATGGTCACAGCCACGCCCGGCCCTTCACCCACCCCCATCCAGTCGCCAACAGCGACCCCCTAAAGCAAAAAGCTCCCGGATACCCGGGAGCTTTTTTTAGAGCTCAGCACTTCAATCCTCGCTCACCCAAACGACGAAGCTCAGTTCGCGGTCGCCGGCTCGGGCTTCAACCTGCCAGCAGCCTTCAGTGGGAAAGATCAATGCGGTGGCCTGAAACCGAGTCGGATAGCAGCAGGGGATCTGCGCCACAAGCGGCGCAGCCGGTGCGTCCAGGCGCCGACCGCTTATATGCAAGGCGGCGCCCTCCGGACGGAACCAGCCCACTTTGATCCCGTAGCCTTGCGCGTCCACATCCCAGACCCCATGCGCGTCTTCTGCCGCCCACCAGGCAGAGGCCCAAATGCTCTTATCGCTGTTGACAAAATAGTGCCCGGGTTGCGGCGCCCCGCCAACCGCCGGATCGTCCGGCGGTTGGTCCCAAACAACGGGAGACGGCATGCAGCCCTCAGCCACGGTTGCGGCACAGCCAGTCAAAAGGGCTGCCAGCAGGCCCAAGCAGGCAATGTGTTTGTGTGGAGGAGCGATCACACCAAAATCATAGCCCTGCCGAGCGCCGAGCGTCAAGCCAGGCATAGGGATCGGGCCTTGTTTAGGCCGGCGATTCTATGGCGGCCCGCAGCTGTGCCGCCAGCGCGCCAAACTGCGGCGTGTAGCGCTGCGCCTGATGCCGCGGGCGCGGCAGCGACACGCGCAGATCGAGGCGGATGCTGGCCGGCCGCGGGCTGAGCACCAGCACCCGGTCGGCCAGGTAGACCGCCTCGCTAATGTCGTGCGTCACCAGGATAACAGTCGTGCGTTGGGCGCCCCAAATGCGCAGGAGTTCATCCTCCATGCGCTCACGCGTAATCGCATCCAGCGAGCCGAAAGGCTCATCCATCAGCAGCACTTCCGGGTCCTGCACCAGGGCTCGGGCGATCGCCACGCGCTGCGCCATGCCGCCGGATAACTGGGCGGGCAAGCTGTCTTCAAACCTTTGCAGGCCCACCAGCTCCAGCATTTGGCTGGCCGCGGTCAAATCTTCGCCAGCCAGTTCCAACGGCAGGCTGATGTTTTGCTGCACAGTGCGCCACGGCATCAGGTTGGCGTGCTGAAAGACCAACCCAACCCCCGGCGGCGGACCCTGAACCACCCGGCCGCCCAGGAGTACCTGGCCGCGGCTGGCGGGCAGCAGCCCGCCCAGCACGCGCAGCAAGGTCGATTTGCCGCTGCCAGACGGCCCCAGGACGCACAGGAACTCGCCGCGCTGAACGCTGAAGGACAGCTCGTCCAGCACCGGCAGCCCCAGCTGGCCGTCACGAAAGGTGACGGCCAGCTGGCTGGCCTGCAGCAGGGGTTCAGTCAATGAAGGCATTGCTGTAGGCGGCGTCAAGGTCCAACGGCTGGGTCAGCAGGCCCATCTCGCGCAGGACGCGGTGCATGTTCTCCCAGGCTTGGGGGTCGGAATATCCCAGGCGGTCTGCCTGCCAAAACTCGATGGAGAGCGCCAACACTTGCTTCTGGGTGGCTTCATCCGCCTGGCCCAGAGTCTCCACGTATTGCTTGCTGATCTCATAGGCTGCATCCGGATCCTGAAGCGTATCCGCAATGCCGCGCATCACCGCCTGGACGAAGGCGCTGATTTGCTCCGGCTGCTCGGCGATCATGGTCTCGTTGGTCAGAATGCCGTTGGCGGCCAGCTGGACATAGTCGGCGACCAGGATGACATTGATGTCATAGCCCTCGGCGCGCAGCTGCACCGGCTCGTTGTTCAAGTAGCCCACGACGGCTTCTTGCTGATCAGCCGCCAGGGCCGGTACCTGGTTGAAGCCGATCGAGTCCAGGGTCACGTCCTGCTCGGCAATGCCGGCCGTGCTCAGCAAGGCGCGCAGGCCGATGTAGGTGGCCCCAAACAGGCCGGGCAACCCGATGCGGCGGCCGGCCAGGTCAGCGGGGGCGCTGATCCCGCTATCCGTCTTGGCCACCACCGCCACCGGGTACTGCTGCCACCAGGCGCCTACATACACCACCGGCAGTCCCTGGGCGCGCGCCAGCAGCACTTGTTCGCCGGAGACGATGGCGAAGGGCACTTCGCCCACGCCCACCAGGGCCACGCCGTCGGTCTCAAAACTGTAATCGAACTCCACCTGGAAGCCCGCTTCAGCAAAGTAGCCGCGGGCGTCCGCCACGTAGAAGGGCGCGTACTGGACATTGGGAATGTAACCCATCGGCAGCCGGATGGTTTGCAGCTCGGCGGACGGCTGCGCCGCCGGTGCCGCCTGACAGCCGGCCAACCACAGGCTGAGCAAGACGAATGTGAGCAGAATTTTTTGCACAACAGCTCCTTGGCGTTTCAGGGGACGCCTACCCTTCAGAGGTTTGACTTTTGCGCTGCCACCACAGCAAACGCGCTTCCAGCAGCAGGACCAATCCGTACAGCGCCAGGGCCAGGGCGACCAGCGTGAAGACCGCCACAAACACCAGGGCCGTGTCGTAGCCGCCCCGCCCTAAGTTGATCAGAAACCCCAGGCCGCGGTCAGCGCCCACCAGTTCACCCACCACCGCGCCGATCACCGAGAGTGTGGCGCCGATGCGCAGCCCGCCCAGAAAGACCGGCATGGCCGACGGCAGTTCCAGCAGGCGGAAGGTCTGCCAGCGGCTGGCGCGCAGCGAGCGCATCAGGTCGTGCAGGTCCTGCGGCACCGCCTGCAAGCCCACCACGGTGTTGATCAACACCGGGAAGAAGACGATCAGCGCACAGATCAACACTTTGGAGAACAATCCCGGCCCAAACCAAATGATCAGCAAGGGGGCGATCGCCACGATGGGCACCGACTGGCTGGCGACCACATAGGGGGCCAGCATGCGCTCCAAGCGCGGCGAGCGCGCCAGCAGGTAGCCCAGGGCCGCCGCAAACAGCGATCCAGACACCAGACCCAGCACGACTTCCTGCAGCGTGACCCAAATGTGGCGTCCCAGGCTGCCGTCGCCCAGCGCGCTGAGGAAGCGCGCCCACACCTGCCCGGGGGCCGGCAGAATGAAGGCTGGCAGCTGGCTGCTGCGCACCACACCCTCCCACAGCAGCAGCCCGGCCAGCATTGAGACCAACAGCAAAGCCCAGGTGGCCCGGCGGCCCGCCAGAGGGGTGCTTTGTGTTTTCATAATGGGCAAAAGAAAGCCCCGGCTCCTTCCAGAACAAAGCACGGGGCAACGCAAAAGAAGCGTTTAAAAAACACAACCCGAAAGGCAATTCGTTGCGAAGCAACGCAACCTTTCGGGGCGCGTAATAAACGACTAACCCGCCTGGTTCCACCAGGCCGGTTATCCCACTGGAAATTTCCAGCGACTTCTTCTATCCGGACTATACCGTCGGCCCCGGAGTTTCACCGGATCCTGCATCCAAGGATGCTCGTGGGCTCTACCACCGATCGGGAATTTCTATGCACACTTGACACTAGCATAGAGTTTGCTCCGCAAACCCTTAAATGCTGCGCTGGTTTTGTGCAGCATAGATCACCCTGCCCCGAAGATTTGTATTCTATTGTGGGCGCATTATACCAAGCCAGCCTAAACAAAACGGCCTGGCGTCTGCCAGGCCGTTTTGTGTCTACAGGTCAGCACTACGCGTTGCCGCTTTCAGTGCTTTCGATGGCGGTTAGCGTTTGCTGCACATACTGCTCTGCCAGCAACAAGTTGCCGTTCGAGCGTTTGATGATATTGAGGATGCTGCTCATCTTGGAGACTTCCTCCAGCTGCTCGTTGACAAACCAGCCCAGGAATTCCTGAGCGATGTAATCGCGTTCTTTGACTGCAATGTCCATCAGCTCATTGATCTGCTGCGTCACCTCTTGCTCCCACTGCAGGGCCGCGCCTACCGCATCTTCGGGGGTCTTGAAGTCGGCCCGGGCCTGCGTCACGGCCGGCACCGCAATGGAGCCGCCGGCATCCAGGACGTAGCGCACCAGCTTCATGGCGTGCGCATTCTCTTCGGCGGCCTGATTAAAGAAGATCTGGCCGAAAAGCAGCATATCCTCCACCATGAAGTAGGCGGCGATGTTAATGTATTGCATCTGGGCGCCCATCTCACGCCCGATCTGGGCATTGATGGCTTTTTCCAAAGCAGGGCTAATTAGCATTCTTGCTCCTTTTGCATTTTTTGCACGCGCAGAGTCTACCATATTTTCACCTTAGTTGATAATTAGAATCACCCAGTAGAAAGAGTTGGGCTATGAGAACACCTTACCAGCCTGGCCCGCAATCCGCCTAGGCAAGTTCTGCAGGTTTAACTAACCAGAGGGCGCCGCTGGCGCCCTCTGGGGGCAAAACAAATGGGTTAGGGGTTGGTGAAACTGCCGCTGGTGCCAGGCAAAGGCAGCAGGAAGGGGTTGTCCGTGGGCACCAGCATCACCTGGATGTTGGGCGCCAGCTTCTGGATGTACTCCAGCGTCAGCACGTTCGGGTTCTGCGCCAGCGCCTCGGCCAGCAGTGCCAGCGCCTGCGCTTCGGCCTCGGCCTGGATCAGGCGGGCTTGCGCCGCGCCCTGCGCCTCGATCACCACCGCGTCGGCGCGACCCTGAGCCACCTGGCGAGCCTGCTCGGCCTCCTGGCGGCGCTGCTCCACAACAAAAGCGGCTTGCTGGGCCAATTGCTCAGCGATCTGCTTTTGCTCCACAGAATCGGCATATTCGGCAGAGAAGGCGATGTTGCGCAGCACGAAATCACCGTATTCCAGGCCGTTGGCCGCAAAGCGGCGCCCCAGCTCCTCAATGATGATGTTGGTCAACTCCGTGCGCTTGGAACTGTAGACTTCTTCCACGCCGAACTGGGCCACCGCATCGCGGATAATGCCGCGCAGCAGCGGGCGCACCAGTCCATTGGTGTAGCGGTTCTGCCAGCGCACATGCACGTCGATCACGTCCGCCGGATTGATGGCGTAGATCACCGAGGCTTCCACATGCACCACTTGGCCGTCCGAAGTGCGCGCTTCCACCGCATCGTCGCGGTACACGTCGCTCTCTTCCGGAACCACCGACATGGTGTAGGTCTGCCGGGCGATGCTGTAAGGGATCACGTTCTCCGCAAAAGGCACCACCCAGTGCAAGCCGGGTTGCAGAGCCTGAGGACGGATGCCGCCCTCACGGATGGTGACCACCACGCCGCGCTCGTTGGGCTGGATGAAGACCATGCCCGCCGCCAGCACGTTAAGCGCCAGTGCGAATACAGCCAGCACAGCCACCATGGGCACCGCTCTGCGCAGCGGCCGCCCGCGGGCGGCACGGGTTACAGCCAGCACAATGATGCCCAGCACCGCGGCCCAAGCTGCGAAGCCCAGGAAATTGACGATGGTTACTAAATTCATGAATTCCTCCTCAGGAAGACAATTTCTGACCACAGCCAGCGTGTTAGCATGGCGTTGTGGCTAATTATACGGGTCAGCTTAGTGAAATCCTGTTAGAGGCCTATCAGAATGCCTCTGCCCGGCTGGTCTGCCCAGCAGAAGCGCAGCCCGCTCCAGGACAATACATACAAGCCACCCACCCACACGACGAATCGCAGGCCGTTCCTGTTACGCTGTTCGCCGCCGCCCCGGCCAACCCGCTGCCAGGCGGCCGGGTGAGCCTGGCCGTGCTGGGTGCGCTGCGCCCGGACTGGCAGCCCGGAGCCGAATTGGCCTTGCGCGGCCCGCTGGGCCGCGGCTTCACCCTGCCCAAGCGCGCCCAGCGCGTCGCACTGCTGGGCCTGCAGGGCAGCCCCGGCCGCCTGCTGCCCCTGGCGGCCCAAGCGCTGGCTCAAGGCAGTCAAGTGGCTCTGGCCAGCCAGGCGATGGCCGTCGGACACCTGCCGCCGGCCATCGAAGTGCACGAGCTCAACGATCTACCCAGGCTGCTGGCCTGGGCGGACTATGTGGCGCTGGACCTCGACCGCGCCGACCTGGAAAGCCTGGAGGCCCGGCTGGGCGGCCGCCCGCCGCGGGCCGTGACAGCCCAGGCGCTGGTGCGCGCCCCGATGCCCTGCGGCGGGCTGGCCAGCTGCGGCGTATGCAGCCTGCCAGCCGGCCGGGGCACACGCCTGGCCTGTGAGCAGGGGCCTGTGTTCGAACTCAGTGAGCTGTTCGCTCCAGCTTGACAAGCAGCGCATTCCCGATAGACTTATTTCACGAAGGAAGGAGGCCCTAGCCTAGAATGACGACTCGGTAGAACCAAAGCATTGCAACAGCATCGCCTGTTGCCATTGACCGGGTCTGCCAGGGCATCTTCATCTTTCTATAAAGCCATCATCTCTGCTTTTCTGAATCGAGCCGCGGGCAAACCCGCGGCTTTTTTGTTTCCAATCTCTCGGAGGTAACCATGTTCCAGAAATTTCGCATTCCCCTGTCGTGCCCGTCGTGTTCGCGCCATTTAGCCCGCAGTGAGGTTTGTGATGCCCCGCCCCCATCGCTATGCTCAAATTAAGCAGCTGCTGCACCAGAGCAGTGCCGCCGCTTATCGTTATCAACAAGTTACCCAAGCCTACTTTCGCCAGGGTATAGCCTACTTTGAAGAGATGGGCACCCTGCCCGCCGCACTGCGCCAGCGGCTGACCCACCAGCTGGGCAGCGGTTTCAGCCTGCGGGTGGCTCGGGTCAGCCACTCGGCCCAGGCGGAAAAATACCTGTTCGAACTGCAAGACGGCCAGCGCATTGAGACGGTCGCCATGCGCTATCGCGCCGGCTGGCACTCGTACTGCTTGTCCACTCAGGCAGGCTGCGGCATGGCCTGCCGCTTTTGCGCCACAGCCGCCATGGGGCTGCGGCGCAACCTGAGCGCAGACGAAATTTGCGACCAGGCTCTGTTTTTTCGCCAACGCGGTCTTCCCCTGGACAGTCTCTCATTCATGGGCATGGGGGAGGCCTTGGCCAACCCCAACCTGTTCACCGCGCTGGACTGCCTCACAGACCCCAGCCTGTTCGGCCTCAGCCCGCGCCGCCTGACAGTGTCCACCATCGGCCTGCCCAGCGGGATCGAACGGCTGAGCCGCCAACACCCGCAGGTCAATCTGACCTTCTCGCTGCACTCGCCCTTTGAGGATCAGCGCAGCCAGCTCATTCCGCTGAACCTGCGCCATTCCCTCACCGAAGTGATGGCCTGTCTGGATGCCCATGTGCAGCGCACACACCGCAAGGTCTACCTGGCCTATCTCTTACTGGAGGGGGTCAATGACAGCCGTGAACACGCTACGGCTTTGGCACGTCTTGTGCAGGCGCCGGGACGGCACAGCCGCCTCTATCACATCAACCTGCTGCGCCACAACGCCAACGACTTTGCCGCCGAACGCTATGCCCGCCCGGCCGAAGCGCACATCCAGCGCTTTGGGCAGTGGCTGCAAGAGGCCCAGGTCAAGGTGACCGTGCGCTCCTCCTTTGGCGATGAGATCCAGGCCGCCTGCGGCCAGCTGCACGCCGCAGCCAGTCCGCTGCGCGCTTAACCACCAGGGGCGGCTTGCTCGGCAAGCCGCCCCGTGCAGGTCCCATCGTGTCAGCTCTCAGGCCACTTGGGCGGCAATGCCTTCGCCAAAGGCCATCAGCGCTTTAACCATTTGCGGGCTGCGCCCTTCCGCGTACACCCGCAGCACCGGCTCGGTGCCGGAAGGGCGGATCAGCAGCCAGGAGTCATCCGCCAGGATGTACTTGGTGCCGTCATTGGTCGCCACGCTCAGCACTTCTTCCCCACCGATCTGGCTGGGGGCCTCGGTGCGCAGGCGTTCGCTCATCTCTTTCTTCTCCACCGGGCGTTTGAGGCGCAGGTCTGTGCGGGCGTAATGCGCCGGGCCGACCTCGGCCAGCAGATCAGCCACTAGTTCGCGTAGAGTGCCGCCCGCGGCGGCCACCATCTCCACCACCAGCAAGCCCATCAGCACGCCGTCACCTTCCGGGATATGCCCCTTGAAGGAGATGCCGCCGGACTCCTCGCCGCCGATCAGCACATCGCCGGCCAGCATATGGTCGGCGATGTGGTTGAAGCCCACCGGGGTTTCAACCACCTGCAGGCCATACTTCTCAGCCAGGCGGTCGATCATGCGCGTGGTGGACACCGTGCGCACTACCTTGCCGCTCAGGCCGCGCGTTTGCACCAGATAGCGCAAGGCCAGGGCCATGATCTTGTGCGGGTCCACGAACTCGCCCGCCTCATCCATGGCGCCCACCCGGTCGGCGTCGCCGTCGGTGGCCACGCCAAAATACCCCGGGTGCTCAGCGATGGCGTCCGCCAGAGCTTGCAGATGCGGCATGATCGGCTCCGGGTGCACGCCGCCAAAGCCGGGGTTCATATCTCCACGGATCTCATGCACCTCGGCCTTGCCGGCCAGCAGGCGCGCGATCGCCCCGCGTCCGGAGCCGTGCATCGAATCCACCAGCACTTTGGGGTTGTGGCGGGCGATCAGGTCAAAGTCGATCAAGCTCCGCAAATGCGTTTCATACTCTTCAATAGGCGAGAAGCGCGTGATCATGCCCTCGGCCACCGCATCGTCGTATTCCATCAGCGCCGGGCTGCGCCCGCGGTTCTCATTGTCGTTCAGGTAGATCTCCACCCGTTTACACATCTCGCTGGAGGCGGAACCGCCGTAAGCCGCTTTGAGCTTGATGCCGTTGTAGCGCGGCGGGTTGTGCGAGGCGGTGATCATCACGCCGCCCAAGGCGCCCAACTGCTTGACGGCGTAGGAGATGGCCGGGGTCGGCGCATCGGCCTGGGCCAGGTACACCCGCAGGCCATCGGCGGCCAGCACGCAGGCCACGTCTCGCGCGAAACGGTCGGAGAGGAAGCGTGTGTCGAAGCCGACCACCAGGTGCGGCCTGCCCCCGGCGGCATGCCGCTGGCCGGCCCCGTTTTGCAGATCCACCCGGGTCGCATCCGCGATGGCCTGGGCCACCATGCGTAAATTAGAGAAAGTAAATGTGTCTGAGATAACGGCACGCCAGCCGTCGGTTCCAAAGTGAATGGGCATTCAGGTTGCTTTCCAAAAAAGTGGGGTGGCGGATTGTAACATGTGGGCAAATGCCCTGCCCTGCGCACAATCCGCGCCCTATCTATCTGCTAGAATCTTCTTTATGGATACCGGCCTCGCCGAACGCTTGGCATTGTTGAAAGACATGGCCCTCTTCCAGGAACTGGAAGAGGCGCAATTGGCCGCCATTGCCGCCCGCCTGCAGGAATATGCCCTGCCGGCCAACCGCCTCTTGTACCTGGCCGGCGACCGGGCGGAGAATTTCTATATCCTGGTAGGCGGCAGACTGCTCAACCAGGATATAGAGGACGGACAGCGGGTGGGCGAATATGTACTGGAGCCGGGCGATCCATTTGGCGCCGAAGCGTTGCTGGACCAGGAGGTGCGCCAGGCGGCGGTCAGCGCCCTGCACACCAGCCGCCTGCTCTACCTGACCGGCGAAGACTTCGCCTGGATGCTGGCGGAGTTCCGCCAGGTATACGAAGGGCTGCAGCACTTGCTCAACGGCCGCAAGCTGCTGGGCCGCGTGCATTTTGACTTCCTGCAAGAAGATGAAGTTGTGCATTACGCCACACGCAAACACCCCAGCACCCTCTGGCTGCGCTGGACGCGCGCCTTGCTTCTGGCCATCTTCGGCTTGCTGGTTCTGTATGTTGGGCAGTCGGTCAGCGCCGGCTTGCAGTTCACCATGGGCCTGGCGGCGGCCACCCTGCTGTTTGGCAGCGCGGCCGCCGTGGGCTGGGAAGCGCTGGATTGGCGCAACGATTTCGTGCTCATCACCAATCTGCGCGTGGTGTGGATGGAGCACCGCCTGCTGCGCTCCGCCAGCCGCGTGGAGGCGCCTTTGTCCACCATCCAGTCGGTGGATGTGCACACCCATCTCTTCGCCCGCCTGCTGGGCTTCGGCGACATCATCGTGCGCACCTACACCGGCATCGTGCTGATGCCCGGCGTGGGCGCGCCGCTGCGCACCAAATATCTGATCCGCGACTTTGCCGCCCGCAGCCGCAAGCTCAGCCGCCAGGCGCGCCACGACACGATCCGCCTGGCGGTGCGCCAGAGCCTGGGCATCGAAAAGAGCCTGCCCGCCTCCACGCACGCGTCGCCAGCCATGCCCCTCGTGGACCAATCAGAACGCTTCTCGTTGTTCAAGAGCCGCACGGTGGACGGCGACAAGATCGTCTACCACAAGCACTGGTTCTCGCTGCTCAGCAGCCTGGCCCTGCCCGGCCTGTTCGTTATCGCCGTGTTGGTCGGCGCGCCCATCGTCTTCGATGGTTTGCCCAGGAACGCACTAGGCTGGCTGCTGACCCTGGCTGCCCTGCTAGCTCCGCTGGCCATCATCGCTTACCGCTTTCTGGATTGGGTCAACGACGTCTATGTGGTCACATCTGAAGTGCTGATCGACACCGAACGCAAACCGCTGGGCAGCGAGATCACCAAGTCAGCCCCCATCACCAACATCCTTAGCCTGCAGAACCACAAGGTTGGCATTATCGGCCTGCTGCTCAATTTTGGCGTGGTGCGCATCAGTGTGGGCGACAGCGTGCTGGACTTTGACAACGTGCCCAACCCCGCCCAGGTGCAGCAGGACATCTTCGCCCGCATGGAAGCCTTGCGCGCCCGCCAGCAAACACAGCAGACAGAAGATGAACGCCGCCGCATGACCGAATGGCTGCGTGTCTATGAAGAAGAACGCGGCCGCAACCCGCAAACATTCACCGGCGATGAAGCGGCGGTAGAATAAGCCGGAGCTTTTTAGAAGAAGGTTTTTGAATTCATGCCCCTTTTGCCGATCGTGAAATACCCCAACGACATCCTGCGCCGCAAAGCACAGGATGTCACTGTGTTTGACGACAATTTGCAGCAGCTGATTGACGACATGTTCGAAACCATGCGCAATGCGCCGGGCGTCGGTCTGGCGGCCCCACAGGTGAATGTGCCGCTGCGCCTGACCGTGATCGAGTACGGCGAACAAGAAGAGGACAGCGACGAACCCATCAAGTTGCAGCAGTATGTGCTGATCAACCCCGAGATCACGCGCTTCTCGCCCGAAACCGAAGTGGCCGCCGAAGGCTGTCTTTCCATGCCCGGCCTGGTGGGCGACGTGGAACGCTCGCTCTCCGTCACCGTTAAGGCCCAGAACCGTCGCGGCCAGCCCGTCAAGCTCAAAGCCGAGGGCTGGTTGGCGCGCATCTTCCAGCACGAAATAGACCACCTCAACGGCGTCATGTATGTGGACAAGGCGGACAATCTGCGCTCGCTGGACGAAGACGCCGAGACGGATGCCGACTAGCCTGGTATGCAACTCAAGCACCTCTCGCTGACCCAGTTCCGCAACTTTGCGCGCCTGGATGTGGAGGTACCCCCCGGCCCCACCCTCATCGTGGGCAGCAATGCCCAAGGCAAGACCAGCCTGCTGGAGGCGGTCTACTTCCTGGCCACCCTGACCTCTTTCCATGCCGAGACCGACCGCCAGCTGGTCAACTTCACCGAAAGCCTCAAGCCGCTGGCCGTGGCGCGCCTGCAGGCCTTGTATGAGAACAACGGCCGCCAACACCAGCTGGAAGTGCGCATCATCCGTGAGCAAGCCCGCAACGGCTCTGACCGCAGCCGCAAAGAAGTGCTGCTGGACGGCGCCAAGAAGAAGGGCAGCGAAGTCGCCGGGCAGTTCTCGGCGGTCTTGTTCCTGCCCCAAATGTTACAGATCGTCGAAGGCAGCCCGCGCTTCCGCCGCCGTTACCTGGACCTGGCCCTCTCGCAAACCGTGCCGGGCTACGCCGAGCAGCTCTCCGATTACGAAGCCATCCTCAGCCAGCGCAACGCCCTGCTCAAGCAGCTCGGCGAGCAGGGCGGCGACCCGGGCCAGTTGGACTTCTGGGACCAGCGCTTCAGCCTGCGCGCCAGCCAGCTGCTGGAGGCGCGCTTCCGCGCCGTGCAGGAGCTGGACGCGCTGGGCGGCCGCCTGCACCACGAGCTGACCCGCGGCAGCGAGGTGCTCAAGCTGCTCTACCAGCCCAGCTACGACCCACTGCCCAACCCGGACAAGCAGCGCGTCCTGCTGGCCGAGCCGGCCGACCGCAGCAGCATTGAACGCGCCAAGATCGAAAGTGGCTTCGCCGAAGCGCTGCGCGCCGCCCGCCGCGAAGAGATCGCCCGCGGCGTCACCAGCCTCGGCCCCCACCGGGATGAGCTGCGCTTCCTGAGCAACGGCATTGACCTGGGCAGCTACGGCAGCCGCGGCCAGGTGCGCACCGTGCTGCTGACCCTCAAGCTGGCCGAGCTGGACTGGATGTATGCCCGCAGCGGCCGGCGGCCACTGCTGCTGCTGGACGAAGTCTTGGCCGAACTCGACGAGCCGCGCCGGGCCGACCTGCAAGACCGCTTGGGAGCAGAGCAGCAGGTGCTGGTCACCACCACCGACTTTAATCTATTCAAACCGGAATTCGTAGAACGGGCCGCCCGCTGGCAGATCGAAGCCGGGCGGCTGACCGAGCAGGCAAAATAAAAAGAAGGCTGCCAATGCAGCCTTCCTTTTTATCTTCGCAAGCGAACCTTTACTTCACCACCATCTTCTCAAAAACCGGGTAATTCCAGTGGCGGTATTTGGGCAGACGGCCGCGCACGGCATCGTCGTACAGCTTGCGCAGCTTGGCGGTCACCGGACCCATCTGGCCGTCGCCCACCGGGCGGTGATCCACCTTGGTGATGGCGGTCACCTGCGCCGCCGTGCCGGTCATGAACATCTCGTCGGCAATGTAGACTTCGGTGCGGTCGATCGAACGCTGCACCACAGGGATGCCGACTTCCTTCTCAGCCAGTTCCAGAATGCTGGCGCGCGTGATGCCTTCCAGAATGTTGTCAGTGACCGGGGGAGTGATCAAAGCGCCATTGCGCACCATGAAGATATTCTCAGCGCTGCCTTCGGAAATGTGGCCGTCCTGCCCCAGCACCAGGGCTTCATCAAAGCCGGCACGCACTGCGTCGGTTTTGACGAAGGCCGTGTTGACGTAGGCGCCGGCCACTTTGGCCCGCGCCGGGATCATGTTGTCGTCCACCCGGCGCCAGGAGGAGAAGGTCACATGCGCGCCGGTGTCGTTGGACACGTATTTGTCAAAAGGCACCGAGAAGATGGTCACCTCGGTTTTCAGGTCGTGCAGCTTCACGCCGATGATCTCATCGGCGAAATAGGCCATCGGGCGCATATAGACATCCTGGCGATGGCCTTCTTTTTGCAGCAGTTCAATGCTCAGTTCGGTCAATTGCTCGCGCGTGAAAGGAATATCCATCAACATCATGCGGGCGGAATTGAGCAAACGTTGAAAATGGTCATGCGGGCGAAAAATGAACAGTTCCTCTTCTGCCTCATTCCAATAGCCGCGTACGCCGCCAAAGATGGCGGTACCATAATTCAAAGCATGCGTCATCACACCGACTTTTGCTTCAGAATATGGAACAATTTTGCCGCGGAAAAAGGCATAGTTGGGAAGAGTCAAATCTGCACCTCCGGTCTAGTTTTACGGAATTTTTGGGAGCCAAACTGATTATATCCTACGCCCGCCGCGTCCAAAAATCAAGTACGCCTCCCCTACGCTCACAAACGGTAGTCCCATTGGCGGAGTTCAGTTACAATTCCGCCGTTCCACACACGTCCCCTAACCCTGGAGGCCCGCCATGAAGCGTGCTGTCAGCATCAGCATCGGTTCCTCAAAGCGCGACAAAACTGTAGAAGTCACCCTGCTCGGCGAAAAAGTACGCATTGAACGCATTGGCACCGACGGCGACATGGAAAAGGCCGCCCAACTCTTCAAAGAGCTGGATGGCAAGGTGGATGCCTTTGGCCTGGGCGGGGCCGATCTGGGTCTGTTCGTTGAGAACAAGATGTACTATCTCAACTCGGTCAAGAAGATCGTGCGCTTCGTAAAAGAAACGCCTCTGGTGGACGGCGCCGGTCTCAAGAACACTCTGGAGAACCGCTCCGCCTCCTTTGTGGACACCCACCTCGGCCATTATGTCAAAGACAAGAAGGCTTTCGTCATCGGCGGCGCCGACCGCTGGGGCATGGCCACCTCCTTCGCTAGTGCGGGCTACGAGTGCGTCTTTGGTGACCTGATGTTCGCCCTGGACATCCCCATCGCCATCCACTCGACCAACACCCTGCGCAACCTGGTGCCCTTCATCGTGCCCATCGTCGGCCTGCTACCCTTCGAGTGGGTCTACCCCACCGGCGAGAAGCAGGACAAGCGTATTCCCAAGTGGCACAAGTATTATGAATGGGGCAATGTGATCGCCGGCGACATGCACTACATTCGGCGCCACATCCCGGATCAGCTGCTGGGCAAGGTGGTCGTGACCAACACCACCGTGGCCTCAGATGTCGAGCTGCTCAAGCAGGTTGGCATCAAATATCTGGTCACCACCACGCCCGTCCTGGATGGCCGTTCCTTTGGCACCAACATGATGGAAGCCGCCTTGGTGGCCGTCAGCGGCAAGGGCCGCGCCCTGACCTTGCCCGAGCTGGACGCCCTGATCGACGAACTGAAGTTTGAGCCGCAACTGCAGGAGCTGAATTGAAACTGCACGCCTTGGTCACCGCCGGCGGCGTCCCGGAAGCGGGTGACCCGCTCTACGAATTCAGCCAGGGGCGTTCAAAAGCGCTGATCGACGTGGCCGGCAAGCCAATGGTGCAGTGGGTGCTGGATGCGCTGAGCGCCTCAAACAGCATCGGCCAAGTCGTCATTGTCGGCGTCGACGAGAGTGCCGGCCTGAGCTGCAAGAAACCGCTGGCCTATCTGGCCAACCAGGGCGGCATGCTGGACAACATTCGCGGCGGCGCCCGCAAAATTGCCGAACTCGATCCCCGCGCCGAATACACCCTGATCGTCTCTTCCGACATTCCGCTGATCAACGCCGAGATGGTCGATTGGGTCTGCGCCCAGGTGCGCCCGGGTGAGGATGAAGGGCTGTACAGCGTCATCCTGCGCCAGACAATGGAAGAGCGCTTCCCCAACTCAATGCGCACCTTCACCAAGCTCAAAGACATGCATGTCTGCGGCGGCGACATGAACCCCTTCTCCATCCCGCTGATCCTCTCGCATACCGGCCCCTGGGAAAAGATCGCCGACGCCCGCAAGAGCCCCATTAAGCAGGCCGGGCTGGTGGGCCTGGATACGCTGCTGCTCCTGCTGCTGGGCCAGCTGACGCTGGAAAGCGCCGCCGCCCGGGTCAGCAAGAACCTCGGCCTGCGTGCCCGCGCCATCGTCAACCCTTATGCAGAGGTCGGCATGGATGTGGATAAACCTCACCACCTGGAGATCGTCCGCCGCGTCCGGGGACAAAGCTAAGTATGCTGGCGCAGCTGGAGAAGAAAGACGCGCAGCTTTCCCAACAGCTGCGCGTGGCAGAAAAGCCCGGCAAACGCCGCAACCTCTCCATCCTGTTCGGACACAGCGGCGATTCCTGGTCGCTGCTGGTGATGCTGGCGGCGGCCGCCCTGCTCATCCCCAGCTGGCGGGAGAATGCTTTCATCATGATCGCCGGCATCGTCCTGACTGCCATCGTAGTGCTGGCGATCAAGTTCAGCGTGCGCCGGCGGCGCCCTGAAGGCGAATGGGGCCAGCTCTACCGCCGGGCGGACCCGCACTCCTTCCCCTCCGGCCATGCCGCGCGAGCCGCCATGCTGGCCGTGCTGGGCTTGGCGCTGGGGCCGCCCTGGCTGGGCTGGCTGCTGCTGGTTTGGGCGCCGCTGGTCGGCCTGGCCCGCGTGGCCACTGGCCTGCACTACGTCTCGGACATCCTGGCCGGCTGGGCGCTGGGCATTGTGATGGGGCTGGTAACCTTGCAACTTATTCCGTGGGTTCTTTTCCCAATTCTCACTTAACCTCACAGAAGCCAGCTAAGCAGCCAGGCCGCGGGGAGAACGAAGATCGCGCTGGCAGGCACAGCTTTTAATAGAGAGCGGAAATGAAAGCGCATATCGCTCCAGCCTTTGAGATTTTCAGTACCGCGGATGGGCGGCTTGGCCGGGTTGATCAACAGGGTATGCGCAAAGTCGATCACGGCGAAATCCCACAGGTGCACCACGATCCAAACTAAATAAATATGCACCAGGGCGCCCCAAAAGGTTAAATCGATTGAACGCGTCGCCTGGTACGTGGAGAGCACTGAGGGGCCTGGTAAGACAACCAGAGCGACAATAAGCAAATATTTCGTGGCCTGCTCTTCGGCCTGAGACTTTGGCCCAGCTGCCGCGGCAATGTCGGGAGGCAGGCTGTGCAACCACAAGCGCGGCCAGCCCCAAAAGCTAACCAGAACAAATAGGGTAAACGGCAGGCAGATCAGCAAGCCGTGGAGGAGAGTGGTGGAGAAAGGGATCACAGGGCCTCGTCTATAATTTAGGTATGGCTAAATTATAGACGAGGGGCCGGCGGGTTGTCAAACTGCCGGGGTCGATGGCGTATTGAGTCCATACCTCTTCGCCGCCCGTTCGCGGGCGCGCTGCGCCATCACATCGCGGTCACGCGGCGGGGCCTGAGTCACCAAGCTATCCAGCAGTGTCTGCGAAATGCGTGTCACCTCAGCCACGGCGGCGTCAAAGGCTGCCTGATTAGCCTGCGAGGGCTTGGTAAAACCGGAGATCTTGCGCACATACTGCAACGCCGCGGCCTGCACTTCATCGGCCGTGGCGGGGGGTTCAAAGTTATACAATACACGGATATTGCGACACATGATCACTCCTCGCGATTGAATTCAGCCGCACGCTGCAGCATATCGGCCAGGGCGGCCTCGTCCAAGGTATCGCCTTCCTTGAGGTCCCGGCTGCGCATGTCTTTGGCGTCCAGCCCGGCATTGAAGAAGCCGCCCGCATCGTCCAAGCTGGCACCTTTGAAGAAATTGATCTTGACATGGGCTTTGAAAGCGCTGGACGAACAGATCATGCCATGCTGCGACCAGATCGGGCTGTTCCACTTCCATTCTTCGATCACGTCCGGCAGGGTCTTCTGGATCACCTGGCGGATTTGAGCCAAGCGTTCACCGCGCCATCCCCCGGTCTTGGCAATGTATTCGTCGATCTTCTGGCTGGCATCCATCATCAACCTCCTCAGGCTTTGGTGTCGGTTTCTGCCATGCGCGCCCGAACCAGGGCATGCACCAGTTCCTCCGGCAGCGGCTGCTCAGGCTGAAAACGCACGGTACCTTTGGAGGTATTGTAGCCCGCCAGCAGTTCAGCATGCGCTTCCATCACCACCGGGCTCTGCACGAAAAAGGAACAATGTATTTTGGCTGCCGCGTAGGATACCAGCGGCCGGCCTTTGTACTTGAACGCCGGCACGCCGTAGCTGATCATCTCAATCGCCTCGGGCGCCGCCGCGCGGATCTGGGCGCGCAAGCGCTCCAGAGCGGAGCGCTGTTCGGCGGGTACTCCCGCCAGAAAGCTCTCCACATCTTGCAGGGCGGCCGGGTCTTGGGTTGGTTTGGCTGGGCACATGTGTCGATCATACTGTGTGAGCAGAGTGCAACGTCGTGACGTCGCACTCTGCTCAAAGGACTATTCGCCGGCCGTCTTCAAATACTCGACCAGGCGGTCCCAGGTCTCAGTAATGCCTTGTTCCACGCCCATCTCAATGATCGTCTGCAAATGCTCCGCCGCAGGGTATACCGTGCGACTGACCACTTTGGTGCCACCCTCCACCTCGATGAACTCATTGGTGATATCGGCCACCGGCATGTTGACGGTTTTGTTGCCGTCACTGTCAGAGAAGGCATCTTTGTACATAAAGCTATCGGGAGCCGAGATGGCCTCGTATTCCGCCAAGCCCCAGGATTCCATCGGCTTGCCGTCTTCGCCAGGGCCGCTCATCATGTAATGCCAGCGGCCGCCAGGGCGAAAGTCCATCTCGCAATGGGTCAGGTCCCAGCCGTGCGGCCCCCACCAGTGCTTGAGGTGCTCGCACTCCGTAAAGGCCGCCCAAACCAATTCACGCGGGGCGGCAAAGGTGCGTTCCAGGTACAGCTCGGCGCCTTCGGCCTTGATAATCATTTTGTCATTCATCTCTATCTCCTTTTGCCAAAAAAATTTAAAGCATACTCATGACCAGCGCTTCAAGCCGGTCGTACAGTTCGGCGGCGCCTTCTTCCATGCCCGATTCGATGATGCCGTCGCGGCTGGCTTTATCCGGGAAGCTGTTGGTTTCCACAATGCGCGTTTGCGCCCCAAGATCCTCGAACGTAGTGGTGACCAGCCCCACAACCCCGGGCATCGGTTCAAACTCGAAGGTATGCACCAAACGCTCGGGGGGAGTCACTTCTCGATATTCGCCGCGGAAAGCATACTCATTGCCATCCGCATCACGCTGGATGTAGCGCCATTGGCCTCCAGGGCGCACATCCATTTGGTCCACGATCGTGGTCACCGCCGCTGGCCCCCACCATTGCGGCACACTTTGTGGATCGGTGTAGACCTTGTAGACCAGCTCACGCGGGGCGTTCAAGACACGCGTCAGCAAAAAATCGGTGTCAGAGGTCAGAGTCATTTCAAGCTTGTTCTTCGCATTTTCCATGTCAGGCTCCTGTTGGGTAAATGGACTCGCAGGCCGCGAGTTAAATCGCAGGGGAATGCTTAATGCCTTCATAGGCGCGCTGCAGGGCAGCCAGGTCGAACTTCTTCATCTGCAAGAACGCCTGGGTCACCCGCTCCAACTGCTCACGGTCTGCCGTCTGCAGCATCTCATCGAGGGCGCTGGGCGAAATTTGCCAGGACAGGCCGAACTTGTCCTTCAGCCAGCCGCACTGTTCGGCCTCGGGCACGGCAGACAGCTTGTCCCAGTAGTAGTCGATCTCTTCCTGGGTCTCACAATTGACCAGAAAAGAGATCGCCTCGTTGAACTGGAACAAAGGGCCGGCACTGATCGCCATGAAAGGCTGGCCGTCCAGCTCAAACGAAACAATCTCGCAATCTCCGGAAGGAGTGCCATACAGAGTGGAGACATTGGTGATCCGTGAGTTCGGGAAGACCGAGCAATAGAACTCAGCCGCTTCCTTGGCTTGCTGGTCGTACCAGAGGTGGGGGGTGATCTTGAATTTCATAGAATCTCCTAAGGGGTGTTTTCAAGCGAAGTGGTGTCATCCTGGTCGGCCTGCAGCTTTTGCAAGTACTCATCCAGGCGATCGTAGCTTTCTTCCCAGTTGCGGCGGTAGCGCTCCAGCCATTGGGAAACATCGCGCAGCGGCTCAGCCTGCAAGCGGGCGGGGCGCCACTGGGCGTCCCGCCCTCGGGCGATCAGCCCGGCCTTCTCCAGCACCTTAAGGTGCTTGGAGATGGCCGGCTGGCTGATAGCGAAAGGCGCCGCCAGTTCGTTGACCGCCGCCTGGCCGTGCGAAAGCCGTTCCAGGATCGCCCGGCGGGTCGGGTCTGCTAAAGCGGAGAACGTAAGGGTCAGGGCATCTGTACTCATAATTCACCTACTAGTTATATAACTGTACAGTTATATACACGAGATGACTGAAAATGTCAAGGCCGTTTAGTTGCTTCTGCTTCCGACTTCTGGTAGTGAGCTACAGCTAGGGGTTATGGTGAGAAGAAAGGCAAATGAATGCAGAACTTAGAAGTAAAACGAGGCGGAGAGGGAGGGATTCGAACCCTCGATACCTTGCGGTATACGCGCTTTCCAAGCGCGCGCACTAGGCCAGACTATGCGACCTCTCCCAGATTGGGCGGCGAAATTATAGCACGTCTCTCAGGAAGGTTTACAATCCGCAGCCATGAGCACAACCATCTATCTCGGCTTGGGCAGCAACCTGGGCGACCGGCAGGCGGCGCTGGATGCCGCCTGTGCCGCGCTGGGGCCGCAGGTGCGTATGCTGCGCCGCTCGCCATTATATGAAACCGCCCCCTGGGGCTACACCGAGCAGGACGACTTCCTCAACCAGGTGGTGGAGGCTGAGACTGAGCTCAACCCCGAAGAACTTCTGCCGGCGCTCAAAGGCGTCGAGCAGCAGCTTGGCCGCCAGCGGCGTTTCCGCAACGGCCCGCGCGAGATCGACATCGACCTGCTCTTGTACGGCCAGCAGCAGCTGACGGTGCAAACCGCCGCCGGGGTCTTGCAAGTCCCCCACCCCGGCCTGGCCGAGCGCGCCTTTGTGCTCGTGCCATTGGCTGATCTGGCGCCAGACCTGCGCATCCCGGGCCAGCCAGCCAGCATCGCCGAGCTGCTCAGCCAACTGGATACCACCGGCATCCGCCCCTATCCCGAGGAGCCACAATGAAATCGCTGCAGATCGGGAGCCACGCCTTCGACTGGGGCAGCCGCACCTATGTCATGGGCATCCTCAACATCACCCCCGACAGCTTCTCCGGCGACGGCTTGGCCGCTGGGGAGGATGCGGTGGCGGCGGCGTTGGCGCAGGCACGCGGTTTCATTGAAGCCGGTGTGGACATGTTGGACGTGGGCGGCGAGAGCACTCGCCCAGGCTCGGAAACCATCAGCGCTGCCGAGGAGATCGCCCGAGTGGTGCCCGTGGTGCAAGCTCTGGCCGCCGAAACCGACATCCCCATCTCGATCGACACCTACAAAGCGGAAACAGCCGCAGCAGCCCTGGATGCCGGCGCCAGCCTGATCAACGACGTCTGGGGGCTGCGCGCCGACCCGGCTCTGGGGCCACTGGCCGCTGCACACGATGTGCCGATCATTCTGATGCACAATCGCAGCAATCCGCAAAATGCGGAGCTGCGCGAGCGTCTGGGTGGCCGCTATGTGGGCGTGGAATACGAAAATCTATTGGAAGACATCAAGAGCGAACTGCTGGGCAGCGTAGCCCTGGCCCGCGCCGCCGGTATCCCAGACGAGCACATCATCCTGGATCCCGGCATCGGCTTCGGCAAGACCCGCGAGCAGAACCTGGAGCTGCTCAACCGCACGGATGCGATTTGCGCACTGGGCTTCCCGGTACTGGTCGGTCCTTCGCGTAAGTCTTTCATTGGCTACACGCTGGACCTGCCCCCCGATCAGCGCGTCGAGGGCACCGCCGCCGCTGCCGCAGTGGCGATCACCCGCGGCGCAGACATTATCCGAGTGCATGATGTCCAAGCCTTGGTGCGCGTGGCGCGCATGACCGATGCAATCGTGAGGCAGCCCTAAGCTATAAGCTCTAGGCCGTAAGCTGGCGGCTTGCAGCTCAAGCCGACTAAGCCATATGCCATCAGCTAAAGCTTATGGCTTACAGCTTAGGGCGGAGAATCTTTTCCATAACAAGCGCATCCTCTCCCCCAAAGTAGTAGCGCGGCCAAACATCGACTTGCACATAGCCGCTGCGCTGGTACAGTCGCTGGGCGCTGTGGTTGCTGACCCGCACCATCAGGCGCATGCGCGGCATGCCGCAGCGCTCCTCGGCGATGCGCAGCAACTCAGCGCCGATGCCCCTGCCGCGGTAGTCCGGATGCACAGCGATCGTGGCGATCCAGGCCAGTTGCTCACCGCGCTTCGGGTCGGCCGCTACAAAGCCCGCCAGACGGTCGTTGTCGACGGCTTTCCAGCGCTCAATGCCCGGCAGGCTCAGCACGCCGATCATCTCGATCAGCGGCCAGGCGTCCAACTCAAAGCTGATGCGCTCCAGCTCGCGCACTGCGCCCAGGTCCCATAAGGTGGCGGGCAGATATTCGATCGGTTTTCCGTGGTCGAGCATGGGGGCGGACATGGCAAGAAGCAGCGATTATATACCTCAGGGCTGTGTTCAGCCGGCTGAACACAGCCGTTAAGGTGCACATGGTACACTTTCGCGTGAGGCGCATGTGAAGCTGAACTTGGCACTGGCTCAGATTGACACCCAGCTTGGCGGAGTACAAGCCAACCTGGAAAAGCATCTGGATTATGTGAAGCAAGCCAAAGGCGCCGACCTGCTGATCTTCCCAGAGCTTTCCCTCACGGGCTACCTGCTGCAAGACCTGGTGCCGACAGTCGTGGCCCGCCCGCGGGCGGACGATCCGGTGTTCAAACCCCTGCTGCAAGCCAGCAAAGACATTGACCTGATCGTCGGCTTCACTGAAGAGGACAATCGCCACCGCTTCTTCAATTCCTCCGCGTACCTCTCCGGCGGCGAAGTGGTGCATGTGCACCGTAAAGTGTACTTACCCACCTATGGCCTGTTTGATGAAGGCCGCTTCTGGGCCTGGGGAGATAGTGTGCGCGCCTTCGACACTCGCTTTGGCCGCGTCGGCATGCTGATTTGTGAAGACTTCTGGCACGCTTCGCCGCCCTATCTGCTGTGGCTGGACGGCGCTGACTTACTGTATTTCATCTCCGCCTCCCCCGGCCGCGGCATCAATGGCGACGACAGCCTGGAAAGCGCCCGCTGGGTGGAGCATGTCTGCCAGGCGTACGCCAGCCTGTTCACCAGCTTTGTGGCCCAAACCGGCCGCACTGGCTTTGAAGATGGCATCAACTACTGGGGCGGTGCATTGGCCTTTGACCCCAGTGGGGAGCTGCTGGCCAAGGGGCCGCACCACCAGGAAGCCCTGACCCAGGTGGAACTGGACTTGAATGAGTTGCACCGCACCCGGGCGCGGCTGCCCTTGCTGCGCGACGAGCGCACCGCCCTGACCCACCGTGAGCTGACCCGCATTATTAACAAGGACATTGGCGGCGGTGATGGGCGAGATTGATCTGAACATCAATACCCAGTTGGCGCGCACCATCCTGACCGGCTTCATTCGCAGCGAGGTCACCCGGGTGGGCTTTCAGCGCGTGGTGCTGGGCCTTTCCGGCGGCATCGACTCCGCGCTAAGCTGCTACCTGGCTGCCGAAGCGCTGGGACCGGAAAATGTGCTGGCCATCCGCAACCCGTACAAGACCTCCTCGCCGGAGTCGCTCACCCATGCCCAACTCGTAATCGACGCTTTGGGTGTGCAGAGCACCACGATCGACGTCACCGCCATGGTGGATCCCTATTTTGAAAGCCAGCCGGACATCGACAACATCCGCAAGGGCAATGCCATGGCTCGGGCGCGCATGCTCACCTGGTATGACCAGTCGGCCGCCTTCGGCGGGCTGGTGCTGGGCACTGGCAACAAAACCGAGATCCTGCTCGGCTACACCACCATCTACGGCGATTCGGCCTACGCACTCAACCCCAATGGCGACCTATACAAGACCCAGATTCGCGAATTGTCCCGAACCATGGGCGTACCCGAACCGATCCTCAACAAGCCCCCCTCCGCAGACCTGTGGCTGGGTCAAACGGACGAAGGTGAACTGGGCTTCACGTATGAAGAAGTGGACAAACTGCTCTATCTGTTGGTAGACCGGCGTTACACCGCCGCAGAATGTGTGGAAGCCGGCTTCAAGGAAACTTTTGTGAAAGCCGTCATCGAACGCGTACGCCGCAACCACTTCAAACGCGTGATGCCGCCCATCGCCAAGCTAACCAACCGCACGGTGGGATACGATTTCCTGTATCTACGAGATTGGGGCACTTAGAATCGCCAAGTTGGCACCTTTGTTGCATCCTACATATTGTGAAAACACGAGATCAGAAAAACTCATGTCATTCCAAAGGGGAATGGCTATAATTTGCGCTTGCCTATGACAACTACAACTGCTCGTCGTGAGGGCTTCTTTCGCCGCTGGGCTAACCGCTTCCGCGCGCTGGATGGCCTCACCAAAACCCTGTTTATCCTCTTCCTCGTGCTGGGCATTGCCAGCAGCGTGGTGGCGTTCAATTACGTCAATTTCTTGACAGCACACGCCCCCTCGCACACCCTGCCTGGCTTGGCGCTGTCAGACAACGGCGATCCGCAAACGCCGGAAGAGGCTGTGCAAGCCCAGAACATCTTCTCTTACGTGTCGCCACAGCGTTGGGATGGCGCCAGCCGCGTCAATGTGCTGGTGATGGGCCTCGACGCTCGCGACTGGGAAGCCGGTCAGGGCGCCCCTCGCACCGACACCATGATCGTGCTGACCTACGACCCGGTCAGCAACACCGCCGGCATGCTCTCCGTCCCGCGTGACCTCTGGGTCGAAATCCCAGGCTTTGGCCACGAGAAGATCAACAACGCCTACGCCCTCGGTGAGGGCAGCCGCCTTCCGGGCGGTGGCGCCGGCCTAGCAGTAAAGACCGTAGAGCAGTTGCTGGGCATCACCATAAATTATTACGCTCAGATTGACTTTGTCGCTTTCGAGCGCTTCATCGACATTATTGGCGGCGTCAAGATGGATATTCCGTCGGACACTCGCGTAGAAGTCATCGGCGACCAGCGCACCAACTGCCCGCCAGGAGGTTGTACGCTAATCCCCAGCGGTCGCCAGGTACTGAACGGCCAACTGGCATTGGCCTATGCACGCGCCCGCCACAGCGGCGACGGCGACTTTGACCGCTCCAGCCGCCAGCAAGAAGTCATCCTGGCCATGCGTGAACAGTTGGCCCGCGACGATGTGCGCGCCGTGGTACTCAATAATCTACTGAACATCTACAACGAACTCTCCAACGGCATCAACACCAACATGGGCATTGAAGAGGCGCTTAGCCTGGCCTGGTCGGTGAAGGACGTCAAGGTCGAAAACATCCGCCGCGGTGTGCTCGGCCCCAACGCCTGCCAGGCAGCCGGCTGCATTGGCAAGGATTACGTCACCATTAGCAACTCGCCAGATGGCCTCTCGATCTTGAAGCCTGTCTCGCAAAACATCCGCTTGCTGCGTGACGAGATCTTCTCGGCCGGCACGGTGCGCAGCCCGCTGGCCGCCAGCAGCGAGGCCACCGATCTGATGAAGATGGAAGCCGCTCAGGTCTCAATTTTCAACGGCTCCGGCCAAGGCGGCTTGGCGGAAAGCACCAAAGCCTACCTGGAGGCGCGCGGCATGCTGATCTCTAGCGTGAACAGCGCCGACAATGTCGGGGGCACCCTGATTTACGATTACACGGGCAACCCCTATACGGTGCAATATCTGGCGACATTGATGGGCGTCAACTCGGCCCGCATTTACAGCCGCTACGACCCCAACAGCGCAGTCGATGTAGAAGTGGTGCTCGGCCCTGAATGGGTGGTGCCGGCTCAATAGTCTGCAACGCCCAGCCAAATGGCTGGGCGTTTTTTTCGTGGGTTGGATTAGAATCACAGCAGGTCGAGATGCCAAAAACCTTAAAAGCTAGCCCCACAGAAAAATCGCCGCGGTGGAATTCCACCACTAAGCTGATCGCTGGCTTAACGCTGGTGGCGATTGTGGGCACTTTTGTGGTGCGCTTTAGCGGCTTCCTCGGCCCGATCCTCTCCGCATTCATCTTCAGCTATTTACTGCATCCGCTGGTCAGCCGGCTAACAGCCAATAGCCGCCTCTCTTGGCGCGCGGCAGTCAATATCGTCTTTGTGGTCTTTATCGTGCTTTTGGGCTGGTTGCTGACCATGGCCGGCGTGGTCATCGTCGAGCAAATGGCCAATCTGGTCAAGGTGGTGGAGGGCTACGTGCAGCAATTGCCCGAACTGCTGCACAACCTGGGCGAGGCGCCCGTGGTGCTCGGTCCCTTCTCGCTGGACTTTAGCGGACTGGAACAAAGCCTGATCGAGGGCTT
Source organism: Anaerolineales bacterium (assembly GCA_019637805.1). Lineage (NCBI taxonomy): Bacteria > Bacillati > Chloroflexota > Anaerolineae > Anaerolineales > Anaerolineales bacterium. The sequence continues at coordinate 1,078,966 of JAHBVB010000002.1, forward strand.
CAATCTGGACTTTGCCCGCTTGGGCCAGGAAGTCATTTCCACGGTGCAGCCCGCCTTGGGGCAGGCCGGCAGCCTGCTGGGCGCGGTGGCTACGTCCACCATCGCCACTCTGGGCTGGTTCCTGTTCATCTTTATCTTGACATACATGATCCTTTCGGAAGCGGGGGATGCACCCAACCTGCTGCGCGGCGCGGACCTGCCAGGGCATGACAACGATATTCGCCGCATCGGCCGTGAGATCTCACGGACCTGGAACGCCTTCCTGCGCGGCCAGCTGATGCTGGTCGGCATCATCATCATCAGCTCATTCACCTTGATGAGCGTGTTGGGCGTACGCTACGCGCTGGCCCTGGCGCTGATCACCGGCCTGGCCAAGTTTGTGCCTTACATTGGCTCCTTCGCCATGTACGTCACTACGGCTTTGGTGGCCTTCTTTCAACCCGAGAACTACCTGGGGATCGATCCCGGCACCAACTACATGCTAGTCGCCACCATCCCGGCTTTCCTGATGGATATGGTCTTCGACAACCTGGTGACGCCCCGCTTCCTTGGCAGCGCGCTGGGCGTGCACCCCGCCGCAGTCCTGGTTACCGCCCTGCTGGCCGCCAATCTGCTCGGCTTTGTCGGCCTGATCCTGGCTGCTCCAGTGCTGGCTAGCCTGCAACTGATCGCCCGCTTCATCATGCGCAAGATTCTGGACCTGGACCCCTGGCCAGAGCCTGAAAAGCGCGGCAAACAGGAACTTCCCTTGAGCAAGTATCTGCGCAACCTGGCCAGCCAGGCAAAGCAGCGTGTCTTGGCGTTTTTCAACCAACTAGAAAAAAGGACGAAGAAGAAATGAGCGAGAACAACAACGATATTCACTCCACCACTTTGGCGGAGACCGAGAACTACATCATTTGGAAGACCGTAGAGCCGGATAACGAGGAAACCTATCACCTTGAGATTAACAACGTGACCCTGCACTTCTTCATGGAGGAGTGGCAGGAGTTCGTTAAACTGATGAGCGCGGTGAAGTAAAACTCCTGTATACTGATTTCCCTTCGGGGAATGGCAATGAAACAGAAAAAAGCGCTCATTCTGAGCGCAGACCAGGCGTTTGCCGGGCTGATTGGGCAGGTGTTGGAAGACACCGGCGCCTACCAGCCTGTTTTGGCGCGCTCCCTGGCTGCCGCCTCCCAGCAGGCTGACCCGCAGGTCAACCTGCTGGTGCTGGATGCAGCCAGCGGGTTGGAAGCGCAGGCCGTGCAAGCGCTACGCAACCGCGCGCCACTGGCCAAGCTTATCCTCATCCCCGATGAGGGCAAGCCAGCCGACCCGGACCTGGCCGCGCTGGGCGCCGAACGCGTGCTGCCCAGCCCCTTCTATCTGCCCGACTTACTCAGCGCGGTGGAAGAGCTCTTCGGCCCCCTGGAACCCGCCGCTGAGCGTCACAGCTACGGCGACCCCGCCCCGCGCTTGAGGAGTGCTGCCCGTGAGCCGCTGCCCGCACCGGCCTGGCTGGACAACGTCTCCGAAGCCGCCAGCTATTTAGCGCGGCTTTCCCTGGAAACCGCTTCGCATGCCGCGCTGATCGTGCGCGAGGGGCAGCTGTGGGCCTACGCCGGCGAGCTGCCGCGCTCGGCAGCCGAAGAACTGGCCACGGCTGTGGCTGCCGGCGGCGAAGCCGATCTGGCGCGTTTTGTACACTTGCAAGCCACTGGGGCGGATTACATGCTCTACGGAACACCGTTGGGCGCCAACTTCAGCCTGGCGCTGGCTTTTGACGCCCAGGCGCCGCTCAGCAAAATGCGCGCCCAGGTCGCAGAAGCCGCCCGGGCGTTGGTCAGCCAACCGCAGGCCGCCCTGCACAGGGATAGTGCTGAGCCAGCCAGCCGCTCCACTCCATCCAGCCGCGACTTTACGGAAGAGATGCAGCCCCCCAGCGCTGCGCATGCGGCGTCAGAACCAGCCGGCAAGCCGCTCAAGCTGGTCACCGACAACTTGCAGCAACCCAGCTTGAGCTACAGCTTCGCGCTGATCCCGCGCCTGCCCCGGCACCGCCTGGAAGGCGACCTTGCGCAGCGCCTCTCCGAATGGTTGCCGGAACTGTGCCTGGCCTTTGCCTGGCAGCTGGAAACCCTGAGCTTGAATGAAGCCGCCCTGCAATGGTCCGTGCGCCTGGCAGCCGACAAGCCGCCCGAGGTAGTGGCCCGCATCATGGACCAGCATCTATCCGGGCGTATCTTTGCCGAATTCCCGCGCCTGGCGCAAGACAACCCCTCGGGTGAATTCTGGGCGCCGGGTTATCTGGTCACCGGCGGCCGCCTGGACGAACAAACCCTGCGTGAGTTCATTCGCAAAACCCGCACCCGTCAGGGTCTCAACGTGTAACCCCCCCATATCTGCCGTCAAATTTGTTAGCACAGGTCGATTTGTGCTATACTGATTTTTACATTTCCCCACTGCGGTTAACTTGGTGAAGTCCGGTGAAATTCCGGCACTGTCGCGCAACGGTCACAGTCCGATCCCAGGTTATGCGTCCCGATGGACCCGCACCGGCTCGCGCCAAGCCCTGGTTCGCTTGACCTACAACCACCTGGCCCCGCCGGGTGGTTTTTTGTTCAGGAAGGCAACCATGCGTATCACTGTCACCAAACGCAAAAGTAGCATTCAACGCCAATCAAATCAAAAAATCGATTGAGCGGGGTGATCGCCCGCTGCCCGTACCGCAACTTTGAATAAAGGACAAATAGCCATGACCCTCACCGCAAATCTCGGATATCCGCGCTTCGGCGCAAAACGTGAACTCAAGACCACCCTGGAAAGCTTCTGGAAAGGCAAGCTGGATGAGGCCGGCTTCCTAGCCGCCTGCGCCGATCTGCGCCGCCAAAACTGGCAGCTGCAGCAAGCCGCTGGCATCGACTTCATCCCCTCCAACGACTTCTCGCCCTACGATCAGGTGCTGGATACCGCCGCCATGGTCGGCGCCGTGCCGGCTCGCTACCAGTGGACCGGCGAGCAGGTGAGCTTGCAGACCTACTTCGCCATGGCCCGGGGCGGCAAAACCGCCGGCGGCGATGTACCCGCCATGGAGATGACCAAATGGTTCGACAGCAACTATCACTACATCGTGCCGGAGTTCGAGCCGGAGCAGAAGTTCAAGCTCACCCACAACAAAGCGTTGGCCGAATTCAAAGAAGCGCTGGATCTCGGCATCCGCACCCGCCCCGTGCTGCTGGGGCCGGTCTCCTTCCTCGGCCTGGGCAAGAGTACGGCCGAGGGCGGCGATCCGCTGGACCTGCTCCCCGCCCTGCTGCCGGTTTACCAAGCCATCCTGGGCCTGCTGGCTGAGGCCGGCGCCGAATGGGTGCAGATCGACGAGCCTTGCCTGGCCCAAGACCTCAGCGAAAAGCAGGCTGCCGGTTACCAAGCTGCCTATGCCGAATTGGTCGCGCCCGCCCATCCCAAGCTGATGCTGACCACCTACTTCGAGGGCCTGCGCGACAACCTCGACCTGGCAGTTAGCCTGGGCGCAGCCGGCCTGCATATTGACCTGGTGCGCGCCCCTGAGCAACTCGAACCCACGCTGGCCGCCCTGCCGGCCGAGAGTTGGCTCTCCGTCGGTGTGGTGGATGGGCGCAATGTGTGGCGCACAGACCTGGATACCGCGCTGGCCAAAGTCAAACAGGCTGCCGAAGCCCTAGGGCCGCAGCGGGTGCTCATCGCCCCATCCTGCTCGCTGCTCTTCAGCCCGTACGACCTCGACCTGGAGACCAAGCTGGACGCCGAGCTGCGTTCCTGGCTGGCCTTTGCCAAGCAAAAGATCGCTGAACTGGCCACTCTGAAACAGGCCTTGGAGAGCGGCTCCGACGAGGGTTTGCTTGAAAGCCGCAAGGCGCTGGAAGGCCGGGCCAAGTCAGCCCGCACCCACGACCCGGCCGTGCGCCAGCGTATGGCCGCCATCACCCCCACCATGCTGCAACGCCAGCAACCGCACGCCCAACGTAAGGCAGTGCAGGACGGCAGTTTTGGCCTGCCCCCCTTCCCCACCACCACCATCGGCTCCTTCCCGCAAACCAAGGAAGTGCGCGCCAAGCGCGCCGCCTTCCGCAAGGGCGAGATTTCCAAGGAGCAGTATGAAGACTTCCTGCGCGAGGAAACCAAGCGCACGATCCGCTTCCAGGAAGAGATCGGCCTGGACGTGTTGGTGCACGGCGAGTTCGAGCGCACCGACATGGTGGAATACTTCGGCGAGCAGCTGCAGGGCTTCGCTTTCACCCAGCACGGCTGGGTGCAGAGCTACGGCTCGCGCGGCGTGCGCCCGCCGATCATCTACGGCGATGTCACTCGCCCGCAGGCCATGACGGTGGATTGGTCGGTCTTCGCCCAGTCGCTGACCAACAAGCCCATGAAGGGTATGCTCACCGGGCCGGTGACCATCCTGCAATGGTCTTTTGTGCGCAACGACCAGCCGCGCGCCGAGACCTGCCAGCAAATTGCCTTGGCGATCCGCGATGAGGTACAAGACCTGGAGGCCAACGGCATCCGCATCATCCAGATCGACGAGCCGGCCTTCCGCGAAGGCATGCCGCTGCGCCGAGAGGACTGGGCCGCCTATCTCAAGTGGGCCGTGGACGCCTTCCTGCTCGCCTCGACTGGGGTTCAGGACGAAACCCAGATCCACACGCACATGTGCTATGCGGAGTTCAACGACATCTTCGACGCGATTGCCCATATGGATGCGGATGTGATCTCCATCGAGGCCTCGCGCTCCAAGATGGAGTTGCTGGACGCCTTTGAACGTTACGCCTACCACAACGACATTGGCCCTGGCGTGTACGACATCCACTCACCGTTGGTGCCCAACCAGGCCGACATGCAGAGCCTGCTGGAGAACGCGCTCAAGGTCATCCGCCGCGAACAGCTCTGGGTCAACCCGGACTGCGGCCTGAAGACCCGCGGCTGGGCCGAAGTCGAGCCGGCCCTGCGCGGTATGGTGGCAGCGGCGCGGGCGCTGCGCGCCAAGCTGGGCTGACCGCGGCGGCCCACCGAACACGCCCAGCGTGGCGGGCAGGCCAAAGCGAGTACAATCGCTGGCATGCCTGCCACGCTGTATCTAATCGACGGCCACGCCCTGGCTTACCGCACTTACTTCGCCCTAACCGGTGCGGGCGCCGGGGGAGACCGTTGGACGACCTCCAAGGGCGAACCCACTGCAGGCGTGTTCGGCTTTACTTCAGTACTGCTGCGCATTCTGGAGCAGGACCGCCCGGATTACATGGCCGTGGCTTTTGACCGCGGACGCACTTTCCGCGATGATTTATTCGCCGACTACAAGGCCACCCGTGAGAAGATGCCGGATGACCTGCGCGCCCAAATCGACCGCATCCGCGAATTGGTGGACGCTTTCAATATCCCGCGTCTGGAGCTGGACAACTACGAGGCCGACGATATTTTGGGCAGCGTGGCCCGTAAAGTGTCCGAGCAGGGCATCGGCGTCAAGATCATCACCGGCGACAAAGACCTGCTGCAGTTGGTTTCGCCACGCGTGATCGTCAGCCTGCCCGGCAAATCGCTGTCGGACTCCAAGGATTATTACGAGAAGGATGTGCAGGACTACCTGGGCGTACTGCCAGAACAAGTGGTGGACTTCAAAGCCCTGGTGGGCGACAAGTCCGACAATATTCCCGGCGTGCCGGGCATCGGCGAAAAAAGCGCCGCCGACCTGCTGAACCAGTACAAGACCCTGGAGGGCATTTACGCCCATCTGGACGAACTCAAACCTGCCCAGCGCAAGAAGCTGGAAGAGAACCGCGAGAAGGCCGACCTGAGCTACAAGTTGGCCCGCATCGTCACCGACCTGGAGATTGACTTTGACCCAGAGGACGCCCGCACCAGCGAATTGCGCCCCAAAGAGGTCGAGCCCATTTTCCAGCAATTGGAATTCCGCGCCCTGATGGGCCGCCTGAACAAAGTCATGGAAATTTTGGGCGTGGCCCCGCCGCCCAGCTCTCCCACCAGCGGCCAGCAGCTGGGCCTGTTCGCCGACGAAAGCGCCGCAGACTATTCCAAGCGGCTGGATTCCACCGCCACCATCGTGGACACGCCGGGAAAGCTGGCCGAGCTGGTTGAGACGCTGCGCACCGCCAAGCTGATCTCGTTCGACACCGAGACCACCGGCACGCAACACATGAGCTGCGAACTGGTCGGCCTGTCTTTCGCCGTGCAGCCCAAACATGGCTACTATGTGCCCGTGGGCCACGAACTGCGCCTGGGCGAGCAGCAGCTGGCGCTGGAAGAGGTGCTGGAGGCAGTGCGCGGCCCGCTCAGCGACCCCAAGATCCCCAAAGTAGGCCACAACCTGAGCTTTGACACGGTGGTGCTGGCGCGTTACGGCGTGCCGGTGACCCCGTTGGCCTTCGACAGTATGATCGCCGAATGGCTGGCCGACCCGGGCTCGCGCAACCTGGGGCTAAAGAACCTGGCCTGGGTGCGTCTCAACTTGGAAATGACTGAGATCAGTGAACTGTTGGGCAGCGGCCGCAAGCAGATCACCATGGCACAAGTACCCATCGAGAAGGCCGGCCCCTACGCCGCCGCCGACGCCGAGGTGGTGCTGCGCCTGATGCCGGTGCTGGAAGCCCGCTTGGACGAGCTGCAATCGCACAAGCTGCTGGACCAGATCGAGATGCCGCTGGTGCCTGTCTTGACCGCTATGGAACAACGCGGCATTTTGCTGGATATTCCCTTCCTGCAAAGCATGTCTTCCGAGCTGGAAGCCCAGATGGGCGAAATGGCCACCTCGGTCTACCAGCATATTGGTGAAGAGATCAACCTCAATTCGCCACAGCAGCTGGCCCATGCGCTTTTTGACCGCCTGCAGATCGAACCGCCCCGCGGCGTGCGCAAAACCGCCACCGGTTCGTATTCCACCGCGGCGGACATCCTGGACAGCCTGCGCGACAAACATCCCATCGTGCCCACTTTGCTTGACTATCGCGAGCTCTCCAAGCTCAAGTCCACCTATCTGGATGCCCTGCCCAACGAAGTCAATGCCCAAACAGGCCGGGTGCATACCTCTTACAACCAAACCGGCACGGTCACCGGGCGCATCGCCTCCAGCGAACCCAATTTGCAGAACATCCCCATCCGCACCGACCTCGGCCGCCGCGTGCGCCGCGCCTTCATTGCCGCCCCGGGCCATGTGCTGCTCAGTGTGGACTATTCGCAGATCGAGCTGCGCATCGTCGCCCACATTGCCGATGATGAAGCCATGCTGGACGCCTTCCGCGCCGGGCAAGACATCCACGTCACCACTGCCGCCGCCATTCTGGGGCTGGAACTGGAGCAGGTCAGCGGGAGCGCCCGGCGCAACGCCAAGGCGGTCAACTTCGGCCTGATCTACGGCATGAGCCCCTTTGGCCTGACCCGCAGCACCGATCTGACCCTGGCTGAGGCGGAAGATTTCGTCAAAGGCTATTTCGAACGCTTCCCCAAGGTCAAAGCCTATATCGACAACACCAAAGCCCAGGCGCGTGAAACCGGCTATGTCGAAACACTGCTGGGCCGCCGGCGCTATTTCCCCGGCCTCAAAGACGGCACCAACTATGTCTTGCGCAGCCGTCTGGAACGTGAAGCGATCAACAGCCCCATTCAGGGCACGGCCGCAGATATTATGAAGCTGGCCATGCTGCGCGTGGCAGCCGCCCTGCCGGCGGCCGGGCTGGCCGGCGGCATGCTGCTGCAAGTGCACGACGAGCTGGTGCTTGAGGTGCCTGAGAGCGAGCTGGAGGAAACCGCCCGCTTGGTGACGGCCGAGATGACGGCCGCCTATACGTTGAAAGTGCCATTGGCAGCCGACGCCAAATGGGGCAAGAACTGGGGCCAGATGGAAAACATCCCCCTGGCCTCTCCCAGCTCCTGATGAGTGTGCTAGACTTTTTGGCGGAGCATTCCTAAGAAGATGACCGTACTGCGCGGCAACGAAGACAGCTTCCGAGAGGCGATGAACCTGGGCCATTCCGCGGCCTGGGAAAACCGCTGGCAAGAAGCGGTGGAGCACTACACCCGGGCGATGAACGAATTCCCGGACAATCCACCCATGCTCAACAGCCTGGCCCTGGCCCACCTGGAGCTGGGACACTTGGATGAGGCCTTGCAGCTCTACCGCCGGGCGGCGCGCCTCTCCCCCGAAGACCCGTTGCCCGCGGAAAAAGTGGCCTGGATCTATAAACAGACCGGCCGCACCAAAGAGTCGGTGCAGTATTCCATGCGCGCCGCAGAGCTGTATTTGCGCCTGCGGGATGCCGACAAAGCCATAAACAACTGGGGCCGGGCAATCAGCCTGGATCCCGACAATTTGGATGCCCACGCCCATCTAGCGCTGGTCTACGAAAAGCTGGGGCGCACCCCGCAAGCCATCAGTGAACACATCGCCGTGGCCGCCCTGATGCAGCGGGCCGGGCGGCTGGACGAAGCCCGCAAGACCGGCGAGCACGCCCTGCATCTGAACCCCAAGAGCATCGAAGCTCAGCAGGCCGCCGCCATGCTGCAGGCCAACAAGCCGCTGCCCAAGCCGGCCCGCCAGGGCAGCATTAGCGGCCCTCTGCGGCTTGCGCCCGGCACCGGCCGCCTGGGCAACAACAGCCCGGCTAATGGCAAGCCTATGGCGCAATTGGAACTGGAAGACGGGCCAGACCCCCTGCAAGAGGCTACCGAGAAGGCCCTGCAAACTCTGGCGGCCATGCTCTTCGACCTGACCCCGGCGGGCAAAGTGGAGGTGGAGCCCAAGAGCGGCGGCCTGCGCTCCATCGCCAAAGTCGTCTCTGATGGTTTGCTGGCGCGCGGCTTTGACGAAAAAGCGATCGTGCGCCACCTCAACCAGGCCATCCAACTGGAGACCCAAAAACAGCCCGAGGAAGCCGCCAAGCAATTTGAAGCCGCCATTCAGGCCGGCTTGGAGCATGCCGCCGCCCATTTTGTGCTCGGTTTGTTGCTGCGTGACCAGGGCAAGTGGGACGCAGCCCTGCCGCATGTCCAAAAAGCCGTGACGCATGCAGATTACGCCCTGGCCGGCCATCTGCTTTTGGCGGAAGACCTGCAAGCCAGGGAGCAGTCCAAGGCGGCAGTGCTGGAGTATTTACAAGCCCTGCGCGAAGCAGACGCCTCGGTCATCGCCCCGGAAAAAAGCGAGGCGCTGCGCCAGCAGTACGAGCCTCTGCTGGCCGCTGCTGAGCAGAACCCGGACGATGCCGCCATTCAGCAGCTGTGCGCTAACATTCGCCATTTGCTTTTACGTCCTGGTTGGCGCACCGGGGTCAATGAAGCCCGCGGGCAATTGCCGGGCCAGGCAGAAGGGTCTGCCCCGCGCCCCGTGGCGGACATCCTCACCTCGGCCAACAGCGGCCGTCTGGTGGACGCGCTGGCCCAGATCAGCCGCATTTCGCGCCAGGGCCACTTCCGTGCCGCCATGGAAGAAGCCTTCACCGCCTTGGAATTTTCGCCCACCTATTTGCCGCTGCACATGCACATGGGCGAGTTGCTCTTTATGAATGAGCACCCGGAACGCGCCGTACAGAAGCTGGCCACCGTGGCGCGCGTCTATTCAGCGCGCGGCGAGAACGACCGCGCCACTCAGGTCTATCGCCGCATCGTGCAAATGTCCCCGCTGGATGTCTCGGCCCGCACGCATCTGGTGGAACGGCTGCACGCCCTGGGCGAGAAAAAAGAAGCCGTGCGTGAAACCGTGGAGCTGGCCGACGTGTATTATCGCCAGGCGCAGCTGGCCCAGGCGCGCGAAACTTACGAGAAGGCGCTGCGCCTCTCGCAGGGCGTGGAAGTAGACCCCAACTGGAATGCGCAGATCCTGCACCAGATCGCCGATATTGACCTGCAGCGCCTGGATTGGCGCAAGGCTCTGCGCGTCTATGAGCAGCTGCGCACTGTGGCGCCTGAAGACGCCACCGCCCGCCAGAACCTGGTGCAGCTGAACCTGCGCCTAGGGCAGGAGGCCAAAGCCAACACGGAGTTGGAGAACTATCTCTCGCTGCTAAGCAGCCGCAGCCGCGAGCAGGATGCCATCAGCTTCCTCAGCGCGCTGGCGGATGAAAATGGCAATTATGTGCTGGCGCGCCGCCGCCTGGCTGAAGCCTACCAGCAGCAGGGCCAGCGTGATGCGGCCATTAGCCAGTGGAACAAACTGGGCGAACTGCTGGTGCAAAAGGGCGACCGTCAAGGCGCGCTGAATGCCGTGCGCGCCATCCTGGCGCTTAACCCGCCCAATGCCGAACGCTACCAGAGTTTCCTGAAACGACTGAGCAAATAGCTCTAAAACCCGCATCTGCAAATTAAGGCTTTGTGGTACAACCAGCCTATGGCACTCCCACTTTTCCTCTTGCTGACAGATGACGCTCTGGCCATCTTCCTGGTCACCTACATTGGGCTGAAGTTCCACAGCCTGGATGCGATCCTGATGGACCGCCTGCCCTACACCTTTCTGCCTTTCCTGCTGGCCTGGGTCAGCGCCGCGGTTGCGCTGCGCCTATATCGCCCATCCGTGGCCGGGCAATGGAAGCAGCTGTGGCGCGTGCCGCTGGCGGCACTGCTGGCTGCCGTGCCCGCCGCCGCGCTGCGCGCATTGTGGTTGGACATTCCCTTCACCCCGCTCTTTGCTCTGATCATGGGCTTGGTACTGGCTGGGGCCTTACTGATCACCCGCAGCTTATACATTGCCACCGTAGGGCGTTTGTGGCTAGACCGTGGATGAGATCGCCCTGATCCAGGCCGCCCAGCAGGGCGATCTGGATGCTTTCAACCGTCTGGTGCTGCACTACCAGGACATGGCCTTCAATGTGGCTTACCGCTTACTGGGTGAAGACGCCAGCGCAGCGGATGCCACCCAGGAAGCCTTTATTGCTGCCTACCGCCACCTGGACCGCTTCCGCGGCGGCTCTTTCAAGGCCTGGCTGCTGCGCATTGTGGTCAATGGCAGCTACGACGAATTGCGCCGCCAAAAGCGCCGCCCGCAAACCGAACTTGAACCCGAAAACCTGGATGGCGAAGACAACGCCGAGCCAGCCTGGCTGGCGGACCCGAGCGCCGGCCCGCAAGAGCTCAGCGAACGCGCCGAACTGGCGGCCGCCATTCAACGCTGCTTGAAAGAGCTGGACGATGATTTCCGCAGCGCAGTGGTGCTGGTGGACGTGCAGGGCCTGGATTATTCGGAAGCCGCGCAGATCATGAAGCGCCCCGTCGGCACGGTCAAAAGCCGCCTGGCGCGGGCCCGCACGCGCATGCAGAGTTGCCTGCAGGGATTTGCGGAACTCTTGCCCGACCGTTTTCGTCTTAAAGCGGAAGAAGCATGACGAATTACAAGCTTTCCCCCTACGACTGGGAGGCGCTCTCCGCCTATTTGGATGGTGCACTGGACGGGCCAGACCAGGCCCGCCTGCAAACGCGTCTAGCGAATGAAACCGGGCTGAACGCTGCTCTGCGCCAACTGGAGCAGACGCGCAGTATGCTGCGCGCCGCGCCCCAGCGCCGCCGCCCGCGTGGTTTCACCATCCCGGCCGCCCTGGCGGCCAAGCTGCGCCCAGCCACGAGCAGCTTTGGGCTGTGGCGGCTGGTCTCGGCCGCCGCCAGCGTGATACTGGTGGCGGTGATGGCCGGCCAATTCTTGGACGGCGCGGCCACGCCCATGATGGCAACCATGGCCGATGAGGCTCCGCAGGCTTACATGCTGGAGATGGCGGTCGAAGAATCGGCCACGGCGGAAGATGCTGCTGGCGCAGCGGCCAGCGAAATCGTCCCCGAAGAAGCTGACCTGGCCATGGAAGATGAAGCCCTGCGCAGCAGCCCTGCCAGCAAAATGCCCACCCAGATCACGCTCAGCCCTGAGCAATTGGTGTGGGGTCTGGTTGTGGTCGTCGCCTTCAGCAGCTGGATGGCTTGGCAGCAGTGGCGCAAGCTGCCTGACCGCTAATTTTCAATCGTGACGACGCTGTACGTGCGCTGCAAGACGCCCTCCGCATCCCAGGTCTGCAGCTGAATGGCCCACAGGCCGGACAGGCCGCTTGTATCCCAGGCAGCTCGCACCTGGGATGCGGAGCCCTTGCGGCCCTCGGCCAGAGAGATCCACTCGTCCGGCCAAAGCCCCTGCCCCACTTGAATGTCGTAGAACTCGGCGGCCTCATCCAACTCGGCTAATAGGGTCAGCGCGCCGCCAACCACGGCAAAGGCTTCTGGCCGGGCAATGCGGCTGGGCGTCGCTTGGAGGTTAAGCGGCGAAAGTGTATCGAAGCGTTCCGGCGGCTGCGAAACGCCAGCGGCGTTGGCCCAGGCCTTGGCCGCCTCCGGCAGGCGCAGGAACAGCTGCTGGCGCACAAACTCTTGCGGCGTGAATACCGTGGCCAGCTGGCCGTTCAGGCCGCTGAGCGCCACTCGCTCGAACAGCGTATCCACCACAGTGGGCTGCGTACCGGGTAGGAACAGCTCCCGGCGACGTTGGGGGCAATCTTCGTCCGGCAGTTGGCCGGAAGGCACGCAGACGGTGACGGCCACCAGGCTGGCTGGCGCCTCCCAGGCGCGCAGCGGCAAATCACGATGGGCGGCATCGTAAGCCGCAGCCAATACCGCCACCGGCGCATCCCCCCACACCGCCACCACGCGCTGGGGGGAGTAACCCTGCGCCCAATCCCCGGCAGAGAAAAATGCCAGCGGGCGCTCCACCGCCAGCTGTTGTTCCGGCGGGCGTTGGCTGGCGTCTGCCAGCACATCGCTCACCAGGTAGGCCAATTCCACGCTGGTGACTGTGCCGAATTGCGGCACAGTCCAATTGAGCAGCACTCGGTTTTGCGCGTCGACCACGAACAGCACAGTGCTGAGCTGCAGGTCTGTTGGGTCGCCCTGTCCGGCGCGCAGACCGCGGGCGGCCAGCACGCCATAGGCCGCGGCCACATCGATGGTCGTCGCATCCTGCTCTGGCTGCCAGCCAAAAGCGGCCAGGTCTTCGGCGGCGCGTGTTGAACCCAGCGGGTCCAGCAGGGGCTGCACCGGTCTCAGCAAGCCGGCCGCCAAAGCCGCCCGCAGCGTGGTGGGGCCGAGGTACTCCTCGGTTTCAAACTCGTCTCCTGCCGGCAGGTCCCAGACCAGCGAGGCCGGACTGTATCCCATGGCAAACACTTCCAAATAAGAGAAGGGCAGCAGCATCTCGGCCGCCGGGTGTGCGCGGCCGGCGCCATGCAGAGCCAGCACCTGGCCGTTTATCGGATCCAGCACGGCCACTTCCCCAAGCGTGCCGCCCAGACCCTCAATTTCCTGCTGCAGGGCCGCATCCAAGGTGCTGGTGACACGCAGCCCGCCGGCGTGCAAACGCGCATAGCCCAGTTCAGCTTCCAGCTGCGATACCAGCAACTCCAGAAAACTGTTGGGGCGCTGCAGCCCAGCCGGCATGGCGGCCAACTGCAGGTCTTCGGCAAAGGCCGTATCAAATTCGGCCGGCGAGATCATGTCCTGGTCCAGCATAGTGGTCAACACCAGCCGCTGATAGGCGCGGGCCAGCTCTGGCGCATCAAAGGGGTTGAGCGCCGGCGCCTGGGCCACGGCAGCCAGCAGAGCCGCCTGCCCCAGTGTTAGCTGCCCAGCCGGTTTGCCAAAATAGAGCTGGGCGGCACTCTCCTGGCCAAAGGTCCAGTAGCCAAAGTCGGCGCTGTCCAAGGCCCAGACCAGAATTTGCTGCGGCCCAAAGCGGCTCAAAGCTTCGTTGGCCAGCAGGCGCGCCCGCAGGGTCTTGGCCCAACCATCGGCTTGCTCTGCCAAGAGCAGTTTGGCCGCCAGGTTTTCGGCAATACCGCCGGGGCGTTCATCCAGCAGCCACAATGGGCGTTCGCCCGCCTGCCAATAGTCCGGCTGCTGGCTGGCCACAAACGCCTGCGCCAGGTAAGGGTTTGGGGAGCTGGTGAACTGGCGTGTCACGCCGGGCGGCTGCAACGCCGCCCAGACCTCGGCGCCCGTGCGATCATAGATGTAGGTGGGCTGCAGCAGCTCGCCGGTCTGCGCGTCCATTAGATCTGCCAGGCGCGTCACCGGCGGCATGCCGGCCGCCAGCCACTGGAACAGCGGCCAGGCGGCCAAAGCCGCTAGCGCGGCCAGCAGGCTGAGCGCCCCCAGCAAGACGGCGCCAACCCTCAACAGGCGCTGCGGCAGGCTGCGACGGCGGGCGGCCCGCCGTCGCTGGCGGCGCTTGAGCAGCGCGTAGGTCTCGATCAGCCGGGACATGCGCCTGATTCTACTTGCTCGCAGCCGCCTGCGCGGGCCGGTGGTACACTGTGGAGAACACCTTGATTAGGAGCCTATCTTGAGCGAGAAAAAGCTGCACAGCGCCTTTAATGTCCCCGAACGCATTCTGCTGGGCCCAGGCCCAAGCAATATGCCGCCGAGCGTGTCCCAAGCCCTGGCCATGCCGGTGATCGGCCACCTGGATCCGATCTTTTTGCAGGTGATGGACGAAGTTCAGGGCATGCTGCGCGAGCTTTTTCAAACCAAGAACCGCCTGACCATTCCGGTCTCCGGCACAGGCAGCGCCGGCATGGAAGCGGCGCTCTCAAACTTTATTGAACCGGGTGACCGCGTCCTGATCGGCGTGATCGGCTATTTTGGCGAGCGCATGGTGGCCATGGCTGAACGCTACGGCGCTGAAGTGCACCGCTTGGAAGTCCCCTGGGGCCAAGCGCTGGATTTGGATGAAGTGAAAACCGCTCTCGGCAAGCACAAGTACAAGTTCCTGGCCGTCGTGCACGGCGAGACCTCCTCCGGCGTGCGCCAACCGCAGATTGCTGAGCTGGCGGCCGCCGCCCACCAGCACGGCGCTTTGTTCATCCTGGACACCGTAGCCAGCCTAGGTGGCGTGCCCGTCGAAACAGATGCCTGGGATGTGGACGTAGCCTTCAGCGGCTCACAAAAGGCGCTCTCCGCCTCACCGGGCCTGGCGCCTATCACCATCGGTCCGCGCGCCGAAGAAGCCCTGGCCAAGCGCAAGACGCAGGTGGGCAACTGGTACCTCTCGCTGGGCGAAGTGCAAAAGTACTGGGGCGGCGAACGCACCTATCACCACACCGCGCCGGTGCAGCTGAACTACGCCCTGCATGAAGCCTTGCGCCTGGCGCTGGATGAGGGCCTGGAAGCCCGCTATGCCCGCCACCAGCACAACGCCGAAACCCTATGGAGCGGCCTGGAAGCGTTGGACATGGAGATGCTGGTGGCGCGGGAAGACCGCCTGGCCACAGTCACTTCCGTACGCGTGCCGCCCTCCGCCAGCCACGACCACGTCAAGAACAGCCTGCTGAATGAATATGGCATTGAAATTGGCGCTGGTTTGGGCCAGCTGAAGGGACAGATCTGGCGCATTGGCCTGATGGGCCACAGCAGCCAGCGCAAATACGTCAGCCTGGTGCTGGCCGCCCTGCGTGAGATCCTCTCAGCCTAAGGCAGACTGGCTTCAATCTTGCATCTGTTGAAGCGATGAACATCCGTTACGCTCTGTTCGGCCTGACCATCCTGACTGGCTTTGTGTTTGCTGTCTACCAGGGCTGGTCGCAGCGTCCGGTGTCGGCGCAGGATGCGCCGCCCAACATGCTGCGTGCGGATTTTCAGTCAGACTACATCCTGATGGTGGCCGAAGCCTACGGCACAGACGGCGACGCCCAGCGTGCAATCAGCCAGCTGGGCTTACTGGCCACCGATGGCGAACCGTATAACCCCTACGGCATGGCCAGCGATGCCCTAAAGTTCGGCGAGGAAAATGGTTACTCCAGCCGCGACCTGGATTTATTGCTGGCCTTGCAAAGCGGCCTGCTGTCCTTTGACCCCAACTTCGCCACCGCGGAACCATGATTCGTACCCCAGAACGCAAACCTCCGCTCTACCTGATCACTGGCCTGGTGTTTGGCCTGTTGCTGGGCTTGGTGCTGGCCTGGCTGGTCTGGCCGGTGCGGGTGAGCAGTGTTGGCCCCAGCAGCCTGAGCGTTGAGGACAAGGAGCAGTACCGACTGATGGTGGCGCTGGCCTACGCGGCCAGCGGCGATATGGGGCGTGCCCAGGCCCGGCTAAACCTGTTGGGAGATGCCGACCCGGTGCGGGCGCTGACCAGCCAGGCACAGACCGCGCTGGCCAACAGTGCCACCCAGCGCGAAGCGCGGGCGCTGGCCGGCCTGGCGGCCGAGCTGGGCAGCATGCTCAGCAGCCAGCAAGCCACCCTGGAGGCGGTCAATACCCCGGGCAGCGCGGAGGTGGGCTCGCCCGTGGACACAGCCGGAGAAGGGGCGCGCTACTCGCTGGACAGCCAACAGCTGATCTGTGGCGCAGCCAGCGACGCCCCTGAAGTGCGCGTCTACCTGTTCAATGCGCAAAATCTGCCGGAAGCCGGCGTGCGCATGCAGCTGCAATCGTCCGAAGATCACGCCGAACTGACCACGGGCAATCACCCCTCCGAAGGCCCCGGGTATGCCGAGGCCGAGATTACCCCCGGCGAGGTTTACACCCTTTCCATTCAAGACACCGAGATGATGGGCGCCATCCAGGCGGCCGCCTGCCAAACCGCCGAAGGCGAGCCAGCCTGGGGCAGCTGGCAGCTCATCTTCCACGCAATTCCCTAATTCCTGACAAAGCAAATACAATACCAGTCAGCTTTTATTTTCACGAGAAAGGTTGATATGGAATATCGTCACTTAGGCAAAAGTGGTTTGCGTGTTTCGGCGATTGGCCTGGGCACCAACCAGTTTGGCGGCAAAGTGGACGCCAAAGGCGCCGCCACCATCATCCACGCAGCCCTGGATGCAGGGATTAATTTTATCGACACCGCCGACATTTACCGCGAGGGGCGCTCTGAAGAAGCGATCGGCGCGGCCGTCAAAGACGTGCGCAAACAAGCGCTGATCGCCACCAAAGCGCGCCACCCGATGGGCGATGGCCCCAACGACCGCGGCACCTCCCGCCAGCACCTGCTGGATGCGGTCGAAGCCAGTCTGCGTCGTCTGGGCACGGATCACATTGACCTGTATCAGATGCATACCTGGGATGCGGAAACGCCCATCGAAGAAACCCTGCGCACCCTGGAAGACCTGCTGCGCGCAGGCAAGGTGCGTTACATTGGGGCTTCGAACTTTACCCCCTGGCAGCTGACCCACGCCAATGCCGTGGCAGAACTGCAGGGCTGGACGCAGTTCGTCTCCATCCAGCCGCACTACCACATGCTACATCGTGAAGTCGAAGCCGAGCTGCAGCCAGCCTGCGCCTACTTCAACATCGGCATGCTGCCTTACTTCCCGCTGGCCGGCGGCTTCCTGACCGGCAAGTATCGCCGGGACCAGGAGGCCCCCAAGGGCTCGCGCGGCGAAGAAAGCCCCTATGTGCAGCGCTACATGACTGCCGAAAACTACACGATCGTCGAACAGCTGGAGGCCCTGGCCAAAGAAAATGGCCGCCACCTAAATGAACTGGCGCATGCCTGGCTGCTGGCGCAGCCCCAGGTGAGCAGCGTCATCTCTGGCGCCACCAAGCCGGAGCATGTGCAAGCCAACGCTAAAGCCGCTGAATGGATCCTGAGCAGCGAGGAGCTGGCCCGGGCGGACGAGATTTTAGGCAAAAGCAAGCCGAGCTAAAAAAGAGCGAGCCAATGGCTCGCTCTTTTTTCTTTGGCTATTTGCGCTTCTTAGCAGCGGGTTTTTTCTTGAGGGCGGCTTTCTTGGCGGGCTTTTGCTCTTCCAGCACGGCGAGATCGGCTTGCAGATTGCGGTAGCGCAGCGGCAGGCTGATGAGGTGCAAAAGCATTACGGCGAAGACCACCGCAAAGCCCAAAATCATGTAATTGCTGGTTTCCATTTAGTTGCCCATCCATTTCACACGAAGCTGTTCCACCCGGTCACCCAACTGCCCGAGGCGGATGAGGTGCCAAAGCAAGGTGATGCCCAACACCGTAAACGCCAGCACGGAAAAAAGCAAGGTATGCAGCATGGGCGTGGTCATGGCGAAGCCGCCCTCGGCATTCGGGTCACCGCTGCCGATCACCACCGGGTGCAGGGTGCGCCAGATGCGAATGGAGTAATAGGTCAGCGGCACGGTCAGCGAGGCCAGGATGGCGTAGATCGCCCCAAAGCGCGCCCGCCGGTCCGGGTCTTCAATGCTCTGGCGCAGCAGCAGATAGGCCAGGAAGGTCAGCAACATGATCGAAGCAGTGACCAGGCGCGGGTCCCAGGTCCACCAGGTATTCCAAGCCGGGCGAGCCCAGATTGAGCCAGTGGCCACGTTTAGAAAGCCGTAGACCAATCCCAGTTCCACGGCGGCCACCGCCAGGATGTCCCACTTGCGGTTGGGCCGGATCAGATAAACGATGCCGGCTATTGCCGCGACGATAAACGCCGCCATGCCCACCCAGCCCGTGGCTACATGGAAGTAAAAGACGCGCTGCACTTCGCCCATCACGGCTTCACGCGGGGCGTAGAAAAAGACCATCCAGGTTGCCACGGCCATGAACACAAGAGAAGCAATATCCAGGACACGCAACCAGAATGGTTTCGACTCAGACGGTTTTGTTGCCATCAACTAATCCTCCACAATGAAATCAAAAAACAAGTACCCTAACACCGGCATGCACACCGCATAAACGATGAGCAAGTTAAGGCTCGGCCAAATGTAGGCCATTGGCTGTCCCTGCAAAAAAAGGCTGCTGGCGCGCACCGCAGAAACCAGCACAGGCAACAACAAGGGAAACACCAAGACCGGGAGCAGCAACTCCCGGCTGCGCGCCTGAGACGCCATGGCCGCCAGCAGGGTGCCCAGGGCAGAGTAGCCCCACGACCCCAGCGCCAGCACCAGCAGCAGCCCAGGTTGAATCAAGTTCACGTTGTACAAGACCCCATAGACCGGCAAACTGAAGAGGGCCACGACCAACATGAAAACCATGTTGGCCAACGTCTTACCCAGGTAGACGGTGCCGTAATCGACGGGGGTCAACAGCCAGCTGTTCATCGCCCCGGCATCCTTCTCGACAGCGCCTGAGCGGTTGAGGCCCAGCGTGCCGGCGAAAGCAAAAGTGGCCCACAGCACACCCGCGCTCAATTCGGCTCGGGCGCGTGCATCTAAGTCTAGAGCGAAGTTGAAGATCAGGATCACCAGCAGCACGAAAACCAGCATGGAGGCCAGCAGTTGGCGGCTGCGCCATTCGATGGCCAGGTCTTTGCGCAGCACCGCAGCGATCACAGCCAGGCTGGCGCGTAGCTCAGTCATCCAGCGCCTCGTGCAATGCCCGGTCATACTGCCGCGGGAAACCCGCAGACGCCAACTGGCGCCGGGTCCAACTGGCCGCCAGTTCTCCACCGGCCAGCAAGCAAGCCCGGTGGGCCAGCTTTTGGGCCGGTTCCAGGTCGTGCGTCGCCAACAGAATGGCGGCACCCTGCTGCAGTTGCTCGCTCAGGCATTCGTCCAAAACCGCAGAGGCAGTCCGGTCCAAGCCGGTGTAAGGCTCGTCCAGCAGGATCACTTGCGGGCGGTGCAAAAGCGCCCGCGCCAGGGTGAGGCGCTGCTGCATGCCCCGCGAGAAGGCCCGCACCGGCTCCCGGTGCCGGCCCCACAGGCCAAAGCGCTCCAGCAGCTCCGCGCTGCGCGGGCCTGCATCAGGCAGGCCGTACAAGCTGGCAAAGAAAGCCAGGTTTTGTTCTGCGCTTAGGTCTTCGTACAAAAAGGTCTGGTGGCCCACAAAGCCCATGCGGGCACGCGCCTGTTGAGCGTCCTCCGGCAGGGTCAAACCAGCCAGCGTCACCTGCCCCAGACTGGGGCGAGTGAGCCCGGCCAACATGCGCAGCAACGTGCTTTTTCCCGCGCCGTTGGGGCCAAGCAAAGCCACCAGTTCACCACGCCCCACCTGCAAACTAACGCCCCGCAGCACAGGACGCAGCCCGTAACGCTTGACCAGCCCCCGCGCCCGAATCACGATCGATCCCTGTCCAAGGCCTGGGCCAGGCGCGCTTTCAGCGCCGCCCGGCGGCGTTGGTACGCAGCCTCAGCGATCTGGCCGGCGGCATAGCGCTCATCCAGCACAGCGATCTCATCCAGGAAGGTTTCCGGTTTGGCTGGGCTGACCCGCAGCCACAGCCACAAAACCGCCACAGCCAGCGTCAGTCCAAACAGGCCTGGGAGCAGGCTGTCATCTTCCAGAATCAGGTTGAACACGCGGCTCAGGCCACCCACTGGATGGCCACCGCGTAAGTCTATGGTTACTTCGTCACCAACAGAAAAGGGTCCAGTGGCGGAATACACCGCATAGCGTTCGCCTTCCAAATCCTGGGTGCCTACCATGTTAAAGTCCACCGAACGCATCTCTGGACCCGTTTCGGGTGCCAAGGCTACCAGAGCCCTGGTGGGCTGGTCAATGTAAATTTGATAGGTTAGCGAATTTTGGTATGGCAGCTGATAAGCCAATAAAAGTTCGTAGGTGGCCTGCCCGGGCATCACGGCGCGCAGATCGCCGAAGCCATCGGCGGTGAGCACATAACGTTCTCCCAGGGCGCCTTCGTTAAAGGCCAGGTTGGTGGCGCCATCCGGCAGACGATAATTCAGCAAGGGCAGGCCGTCACCCCCCGGAGCAATGGCCTTATCCCCCAGATTGGTCAAGACCACACGCTGGATGACCCGCGCCAAACCGGCTTGCGAAAAGTCGTAAACCAACTGCACCCCTTCCACCACCAATTGGCTGGTGTCCTGGGTCGTGTCAAAGACCCTCACAGGTAAGTCCAGGTGTGCCTGCTCCGCTGCCAACGTGGCAAATTCTGAGAAGTAGCGCAGCCCTCGGTAACCCACCTCCACGAAGAAGATGCGTCCCGCCCGCATGGGCACATCTTCAAAGACAAAGGAACCATCTGCATCTACCTGGGTCGTCAGGCTGACGGCTTCTTGTGTATGGTCAAAGCCGGTGAGGATGGCCGGCATGCCCGTGGGCAACGCACCCGGGCTGCCGTATTCCAGCTGCCCAGTCACCCGGCCGAGGGTCTCGTCTGCGGCCACCGGGAGTGTAGGCTGTGGCGGCGCCTGAACTGGACGGCCGTCCAGCCCCAGGGCACGCGCCTGCACAAACGCGGTGAGGGCGCGGGCATCTTCCAAACCGAGTCCCAAGGGTGTGAATAAGCTGCTTTTTGCGCTGAAGTCGTCGCCCGCCAAGAGAATATCCACTTCACTGCGATACTGCGCGTAAAGCCCGGCCCCTCGCTGCAACACTTCCGGGGTCAGGCTGAGCGAATAGACATAGGCCAGGACATTCCAGCGTTCTTGCGCGCTTAGGCTGTTGGCAAAGGGCGGCATATAGCGAGTGATGCGTCCTTCGCTGACCATCTGGAACCAGTCTTCCGGGCTGGCGCCGCGGGCCGTCACCGCCGCGCCGATGGCGCCGGGCGGGAAGGGCAGCTGCGCGCCCTGCTCCCCGTCCCCCAGACCCAGGGCGCCGTGACAAGCCAGGCAACTTTGGGCGTAAATGGCGGCCCCGGCTGCCGGGTCAGGCTGCGCTGCCGGATGCTGCACCGGCTGAGGCGTGTCCAGCCCGCTGACCAGGGCGTTTGGCCCCGGGGTTACATCGCCTGCCAAGGAAACGCCGCAGGCAGACAGCCCCCAGGCGGCCAGCAGCCAAAACAGTGCCAGCCGTCTCATGGCGCGCTCCGCGCCGCGCGTTTACGTTTGGCCTTGTGGGCGGCTATCAGATCTTCCAGATCATCTGCCTGCGCAGGTTTGTGGCGGCGCACTGGCTTGGCCAGTTTCTCGATCTGCTCCAGCGCCAGGGCGCCGGAGGCCAACAGATCTGCCCGCTGGGCCACATATAGATCCGCAGGCACTTTGCCCATGGCGTGGTCAGCATCCAATTCGGCCAGGGCATCCAAGGCGCGCTCACGCTCGGCCGTCCAATGGGATAGAGCCGCATCGGGCAACTCGGTCTCGTCGTGCGCCTTCAACAGGGGCTGCACCACGAACAAGGCCACCAACATTAAAAGCGCCAACAAAAGCAGCAAGGAGCCCAACGCCATCAGGCATCCACCTCAAGCAGCAGGTCGATGACCGAAGTAATTTCTTCCAAACTGAGGAAGGGGCCGATCTTTACCAGGGCCACCTCGCCCAGCTTATTAATAATGTAGGTTTCGGGGATGCCGCGGCCGCGGAAGGTCGCATAAATCTGCGAACCGATGTCCGGCCCGTTAGGGTAAGTGATCTTCCAGCGCTCCAGATAAGCCAGGGCTTCTTTCTCCGTATCCACGTAGTCCACACCAAGGAAGAGCACATCGCCGCGGTGGGCGTACAGCTCCCAGGCGGTCTGCAGATCCTCGGCTTCTTCCTCGCACGGCAAGCACCACGAAGCCCACAGGTTGACCAGTACAACCTTGCCTGCCATCTCTTCGGCGCCATAGACCTGGCCGTCGAAGGTGGTTAGGGTGAACTGTGGGGCAGGTTCGCCGCGGGTCAGGATACCCCGGCGGGATTCCATCAGCTGGGCCGCCACGAGGCCCAGTAAGACCAGCAGGAAAGCCCAGGCCAACACACGGCCCCAAAAGGACGTCGGTTTAGCCTGTTGGCTCATGGGTCACGGGCCTTTAGCTCTTCTTCCATCTGGCGGGCGTATTTGCCGGCCGGTTTAGCGCTTTTGCGCTCGCCAGCTGCCTGCATCGGGCGCGTGACCATCGTGCGGTACAGCCACCAGCCAGCCGCAAAAATGGCGATGGGCGGCAGCAGGTAAAAGGCCCAAAACAGCCCCTGCGCCGGCGGAGCGGGCAATACACTGGGGCCAAAGCGGGTCACAAAATACTCGTAGATCTCGGCCTCGGTGTAGCCCTGCATCAGCAGGTCGGCGATCTGGTCGCGCCACTGGACGCAGGCAGCCGTGCCACAAGCGTCCAGTGGCACATTGGCGCATACCGGGCAGTAGAGGTTCTTGGCGATGGCGTTGACCTCGTCCGGGCTGGGCGTGGGCGGCACAGGCTGCTGGGCCGCAGCGGGGACCACCAGCGCAAAGGCCAGGCACACGGCCAGTAGCAGGGCAAGGGGTTTCATCGGCGCGCTCCGGCCGCAGCCCGACGCCCACGCAAACGAGAAGGGGCCGCCAGTTCAATAGTTTCACGCTCCGGCCAGGAGGCCACCAGCGTACCCAGAATAAAGACAAAGCCGCCCGTCCAGACCCAGTTCACCAGGGGATTCAAATAGACCTTGAAGGTGGCCTTCTGCCCAGACAGCGGTTCCCAGCCCACCAGCAACACATACACATCAGCCTCCCAGGTGTTGTGCAAACCCGAGATGGTCATGGGCTGGCCCGATTCAAAATAGAAGTCCTGACGCGGGTACAGCTGGGTCACGTAGCGGCCATCACGGTACACATCCACCACGGCACGGTCTACCAGGCGGCCGTCGTCGGTCTGGAATTCGATCAACGAAACGAATTCGATCTGATAGCCGCCCAACTGCAGACGCTCACCGGGGGCCAGGCTGCCCTGGGTTTCTTGCTGAAAGAGTTCGATGCCGATAATGCCAATCGCCAGCAGCACCACACCCAGGTGGATGATGTAGCCGCCATAGCGGCGCCGGTTGCGCGCAACCAGGCGCCACAGGGCCAGGGCAAAGTTCTCTCCGCGCGCGCTGCGGGCCGCCGCGCCGCGCCAAAATTCATAGAGGGTGACAAAGCCGACAAAGGCACACAGCCAGAAGCCCAGCAGGGCGCCTGGGTTGCGCATGCCGCCGATCAACAAGGCGACCAACACCAGCAATGAGGCGATGAACGGCTTCCAAATGGCGCGGCCCAGCGTGCGGGCCGTGCTGGCCCGCCAGGCGGAGAGCGGCGCCACGCCCATGATCAGCAGCAGAGCCGCCCACAACGGCCCGGTGGCCGATTCATAGTACACCGGCCCCACTGTGATCTGCTGGCCGGTGAGCAACTCGCTGGCCAGCGGAAAGATGACGCCCAAGAAACAAATCACCAGAATGCTTATAAAAAGGAAGTTATTGAGCAGGAACAAGGCTTCGCGCGAGAGCAGTGAAGTAATTTCCACTTCAGACTTAAGCGTGTTCCAGCGCCAGCTAAGCAGGGCCAGCGAGGCGCCTAGTGTGATCGCAATGAAGGCGAAGAACATAGGGCCAATGGCGCTCTGCGCAAAAGAATGCACGGAAGACAGCACGCCCGAACGGGTTAGGAAGGTGCCAAAGATGACCAAGTCGTAGGTCAGGATGATCAGCAGCATGTTCCAGTGTTTGAACAGGCCGCGCTTCTCCTGAATCATGACCGAATGCAAAAAGGCCGTGCCGGTCAGCCACGGCATAAAAGCGGCGATCTCCACCGGGTCCCAGCCCCAGTAACCGCCCCAACCCAGCACATCATAGGCCCAGCGGCTGCCCAAGATCAAACCCAGCGAGAGGAACAGCCAGGCCACTAGGCTCCAGCGGCGCGTCAAACGGATCCAGCGGTCATCGCTGCGGCCGGTGATCAGCGCAGCGATGGCGAAGGCAAACGGCACCACGAATGAGACAAAACCCAGATAGAGCACGGGCGGATGGATGATCATGCCTGGGTGGCGCAGGAGGGGATTGAGGCCGTTGCCGTCCATCGGGAGATAGGCTTGCGCCCCGGCGGGCTGCCACATGGCGGTCCAAACCGCACCTGTCACGCCCTGCCACATGCGCAGAAAAGGATTCTCAAAAAAGACGATTAGCACCAAGAAGAAAGCCAGGGTGAACATGCATACCAAGATCACCCAGGGCAGCAGGTCGCGGTCGCGCCGCCAGTTGCGCAGCATGACGCCGGAAGTGAAGGCAGCCATCAACCAGGCCCAGAACACTAGCGAACCAGACTGCCCGCCCCACAGAGCCGTGACGCGCAAATACATCGGCATGCTGCGGCTGGTGACTTGTGCTACGTATTGCAGTTGAAAATCGAGGGTGGCCAGGGAATAAATGATGCTCAGGGCCGAGATGGTGAGCAAGGGGAAGCACAACAACGTGGCGGCGCGTGCGCTGGCGGTCCAGCGCGGCTCCCCGCGCACCTGGCCCACCACGGCGGAGCAGCAGGCATACAGGGCCAGCAGCAAAGCGATGAACAGGGCAAAAAAGCCGAGGTCAGCGATCATGGAAAGGGCTGGTTAACAAGGCCGCAAGCTGTCAGCCCTGTGCCTGAGCAGGCAGGGCTTCTTCGTAGCGGGTTGGGCAGCGCAGCAGCAGCTCATTGGCGTGGAAAACGCCAGATTCGTCGATCTGGCCGGAGACGATGGCCTCAGCCGCGTGCTGCAGCAGGTCCGGCTTCACGCCCACATAAACCACTTGCAAACGATTGCGAGTGGGGTCGGCCACGGCGGCATCCAGAGCAGCGGCCAGGCCGCCTTCGTCATTGATCAGCCGAGTATCCCCGGGAGTATGCACAATCGTGAAGCTGAGGGTCAGCGTCTCAGTGTCGTAGACGATGGTGTCACCCAACACCGCACCGGCCACCCGGGCGGGTTTGCCCACGGCGCCCGGCCCATCGGCGAGCAGTTCGTCTACGGTGAAGAAGAACTGCGCGCCTGCGGCGGTGGAAGACACAATCAAGTAAACGACCGCGGCCAAAATGATCAGGCCGCCGAACAGGAATTTGTTTCGGCTGCGGCTCATGTGCGTTTTCTCACTTTCGAAGAATTATACCTTTGCGGCAGCCGGCTCACCCAGCCTAGTTGATCACCACAAAGATCATCGGACGCCGGCGGGTGGCCTCAAATAGGAAGTTGCGCAAATTGTGTTCCAGCTCGCTCTGCAGGTTGCCGTTGGAACGCGCCACAACCTTCTCGATCTGGCGGCGTGTCTCGGCCATCAGCTGCTCGGAATCACGCAAGTAGACAAAGCCGCGCGTGATGATCTCCGGCTCCTCCAGCAGTTTGCCGCTGGAGGCGTCAGTCTTCAGGTTGACGAAGATGAACCCATCGCGCGCCAACGCTTCACGTTCGCGCATCACCGAAGGGCCGATGTCGCCCACACCGGAGCCGTCCACAAAGACGTAGCCGCCGGGTACGCGCTCGGCCAGGTGCATCTCGCCATTGCGGAACTCCAACGCCTGGCCATTCTCGATCACGGCAATGTGCTCGGCTGGCAGGCCGGCGGATTGCTGGGCCAGAGCGGCATGCTGGTGCAGATGGCGCAGTTCGCCGTGTACCGGCACCAGGTATTTGGGTTTGACCAGATTGAGCATGAAGACCATCTCATCCTGGCTGGCATGGCCGGAGACATGCACGGCAGCAATCGGATCGTAGATCACCTTGGCGCCGCGCTGGAACAGGCGGTTGATCACGCGTGAGACCGTCTCTTCATTGCCCGGAATGGGGTGCGAAGAAAGCACCACCGTGTCGCCAGCAATCACGTCGAACTGGCGATTGGTGCCCGCCGCCAGCCGGCCCATAATCGACGAGGGCTCACCCTGTGAGCCGGTACACATCAGCACTACATCACGTGGCTTCATTTTCAGCGCATCGTCAATCGTCACCACCAAATCGCTGGAGACCTTGAGGTACCCCAACTGGATCGCCATCTTGGCATTCTCGCGCATGCTGGTGCCCACAAAGGCCATCTTGCGCCCATGGCGCTGGGCGGCCTCGGCCACCTGTTGAATGCGCGAGATCAACGAAGCAAAGGTGGCCACCAGGATGCGACCCTCGGCCTCCTCGAAGACCTTGTCAAACGCCGGGTCGATCACGCGCTCAGAAGGCGTCCAACCGGGCCGGTCGGCGTTGGTCGAATCAGCCAGCAAGGCCAGCACGCCGCGGCCGGCGAACTCGGCCAGCTTGGCATAGTCGGTGGGCCAATTGTCCACCGGCGTATGGTCCAGCTTATAGTCGCCGGTGTGCACTACCAAACCGGCCGGCGTGGTGATGCCCAGGGCCACGCCATCCGGAATGGAGTGGCACACATGGCAGAATTCCACCTTGAACTTGCCGATCTGCACTGTGTCGCCGGCATTCACCGTCTGCAGACGGGCTTTCTTCTGGGCGCCGGCGCGGGCCAGCTTGACCTCCAGCAGGCCGCGGGTCAGCGGCGTGGCATAGATGGGCACATTGAAGGCTTCCAGCACGTGATGAATGGCGCCGGTGTGGTCTTCATGTCCGTGCGTGATCACAATGCCTTTGACCTGATCGCGCTTGTCCAGCAGATACTGGAAATCGGGGATGATGTAATCGATCCCCAACATGTCATTTTCAGGGAACATAATGCCGGTATCGACGATGAGGATATCGCCGCCGTACTCGAACACAGTCATGTTCTTGCCAATTTCCCCCAACCCCCCCAAAGGAACGATCCGTAAGGTCTCGCCCTTGTTCTTGCTATTTTTCTTTCTCATACTTGCTAATTTCTCCCAGGCAGGCAAAAACAGCCCGCCATAATTCTTTATTCAAAGTTAAACAAAAACCCCGACAGGTCAAGCCGGCCGGGGTAGTAATCTGTCTAGGGCATCGCCCATGCAACTTGTGTGCTAGCCACTGGTGCTACAGAAAATACAGGCCGATGTCGCAAACCGCGCAAGCGCGGGGCCAACTAAGCATAGAGATTGTAGCACATTGGGATATTTGAAAGCGATAAAGCTAATCATTTCCTCATCGGCTATAATTGTTGCTAAGAGGGGGGCAATTTGCGACAAACCCTAGCAGGCAACAAATTTTTTATCGCGCTAATTCTAATCGCATTACTCTGGGGCGGTTACGCAGCGAAAAACTACGGCGAAGCCGCGGATGATGAATCGTTGGATATTTACGCGCGCCAGACTCTGAATATTTACACACAATTCTTTCAAAAAGGGGAAATTGCACAACCTGAATACACCATTCTGGACAACTATGGCCCAGCCTTTGTAATGTTGATCCGGTTAACGCAGCTTGCTGCCGAAAAACTGGCGCCAAATCTAAGTTGGTTTAGCATTTGGCACTTTGTTAGCTTTACAGGATACCTAATAGGAGTTATCTCGTTTTATTCGATCCAACTTCGATTCTTCAGAAAGTCTGTAGCAATCAGTTCAACGTTCCTGTTTGCGACGCAGCCTGTTTTGTGGGGGCAAGGATTCCTCAATGTAAAAGATAGCCCTTTGATGGCCTTTACTTTACTGTGCGTTGCTCTCGGGATAAGGATGATCCCGAATTCCCCCATGGCCGCTTGGGATTTCAGACAATGGCAGGAAATTCTACAGAAGGATTTCGCAAAAGTTTCAGAACAAAGGCGAGTTCAATGGAGAAAATGGTTGGCTGCGCTTGCTCTGATCACTATCCTTCTTTTCCTTCTCGAAAGTATTCTCTCTATTATTTTTACTTGGCTGTTCTCCATCGACTCAAAGACCTGGTTAGGTGAACAAATCCGAACTTTTGCACCCTATGCAGACAGTATGCCTGTAAGCGGGTATGTGCAAAGAACGCTTGGAATTCTCCAGCTTCCATTGTGGCTTGGGCTTGGACTTATAGTCTTAGTACTAGGCATAGCTTTTGTTAAAGCTATGCCTAGTACGCGCAGAGCTGTTAGCAGCTTTATCCAAGAGACATGGAAATCCAGCTGGTCCTTTTGGAGTGCACCAATTATTTGGTTTGCTGCGCTGGCAGTAGGCTTTACAACCGCTATCCGGGTAACCGGACCATTTGCAGGCATGCTAGTTATTGTATTTCTCCTGATAAGCAAGGGGCCTAAAAGTTTGGCTATCCTTCCCGCATTTGGCTTGCTGAGCATGCTTTTCACCTACATCTTTTGGCCCTACTTGTGGACCAATCCGATAGGGAATTTCATGGAAGTCATCCGTGTCATGTCCGACTTCCCCTGGGCGGGACATGTGCTTTTTGATGGAGAAGTTATTCGCGCTACTCGTCTGCCAGCAGACTATTTGCCAAGACTTTTGATCATTCAGCTCACGCTTCCTACCCTACTTTTGTTTATCGCCGGTCTGGTAGCCATTGCGAGGCAACCACGGCATGCCAACACTGCTCTCTGGGTAACTGCAATAGTCTGGCTTGTCGTCCCATTGAGCTATACGATCTTCGCTCGCCCCACCCTATATCACAATTTTCGTCAGCTGTTATTTATGACACCTGCAATTTTTCTGCTGGCCGCTTTCGGCCTGAACTGGCTGCGTGAAGTAGTTAACCAGCGTCTCTTTGCGGCTCTGAGTTTGGTGGCACTGCTTCCTGCCTTGCTTGCTCTTATAGAGCTGCATCCTTACGAATATATCTACTATAACGAGCTGGTGGGCGGCGTGAAAGGAGCCGATGGCAAATATGAAATGGAATACTGGGGCAGCTCATTGACACATGCTATGGAAGAGCTAAACCAGATTGCGCCGAACGGTGCTGTGATTGGCTCCTGGGGGAACCAAGCAATTTCCCAACGTGTAGCCAGACCCGACCTCCAAGTGGAACTGCTAAATTACAACAATTTCAATTCCGAACTTGACTATAAGTACGTCTTGATTCCCCTCAGAGCTGGACGAGACCGAACCTTTTTGGATGGATATCCAGAGCTATTTGTTATCGAGCGCCTAGGCGTATCTTTGACCATAGTCAAAGAGCTTGATAACTTCCAGCCAGATTGGCAACCCTAACCTTCCAAGCCCGGCACCACGGCCACCGGCGACCAGGCGGGCAGCAGGGCGCGCACACTGCCAGTTTCCAAATGCCATTGCTCTTCGGGGTTCTCCACCTCCAGCACGAACAACTGGTAATTGCCTGTGCGTTGCGAGTGGAACACGATGTATCGTCCATCCGGCGACCAAGTGGGATGCCCATCCTCCGCCTCGCTGGTGGTCAGTTGGCGCAGGTCGCTGCCATCCGGGCGCATGATGAAGATATCGGCGTTGCCAGAACGCCAGGATTCGAAGGCGATCCATTCGCCGTCCGGCGACCAGGCCGGTCGCCAATCCAGACCCCAGCTGTCCGTCAGGCGCACCAGGTTGCTGCCGTCGGCGTCCATAATGAAGATCTCTGAATTGCCCTCTCGCCGAGAAGTGAAGGCGATGCGTTCCCCGTCCGGCGACCAGGCCGGCTCATAGTCCTCAGATGGATGGTCGGTGAGCTGGAGCAGCTCGTTGCCTTCCAAGTCCATGATGAACAGCTCACGATTGCCGTCGTGCTCCGCCATATAGACTATGCGCTGGCCGTCAGGTGAAAAACTGGGGTAGCAGTCGAACCCCAGCTGAGTGGTCAGCTGTGTGGTCTGGCTGGGCTCGGCCTCCACGGCCATCAGGTAAATATCGCGCACGGACTCCGGACTGGTGATGCCGTCGTAGGCGATCAGGCTGGCGTCCGGCGACCAGACCGGCGCTTCGGCGAAGATATTGCGCATACCGCCGGTGAGATTGAGCACATCGCTGCCATCCGGACGAATGACCCAAATATCCCGGCGGCCGCCTTCGGTGGCAGAGAAAGTGATCCAACCCAGTTGGGCGAGCTCCACAGCCACTTCCGGTTTGGCGGTCGCTACCGGTTCCGGCGTGGGGCCTGGCCGCCCGGCGGCCGGGCTGGGTGTAGTGCTGTTCTGGGCATTGGGTGTTAGCGCTGGGGTGGCTGTTGCCTGGGGGCTGCAGGCCGCCAGGAAAAAGGCGAGGATAAACAAGGAGCGCAGCTGAGAGGTGAAGCTAAGTGTCACTGGGTTGTTCCTCGATGATGTCATCCTGAATGATTTCCTGCGCCAGGCGGCTTAGGGTTTCACGGTCAGCCACTTCAACATGGGCGGCGCCCCAATACAGGTCCAGCAAGGCGCTGGCATCCAGGTCGCCCACGTTCTTGTCTTCCGGAATGCGCAGGCGGGCTTCCATCTGCGGGCGCTTGATCAGGTGAAATTCAAAGGTGCCGCTGGCCGCTTCGCGCAGCTCGCTTTCATCTATATATGGCTCCAGCTCGCGCGGGTAATCGATGGTCAGGCGCACGATGGCGTCTTGCATCTCTGGCTTGCCAGGCAACTTGGCGCGGATCTTCTCCATCACGCCTTCTGCCGCATCCAATCGCACGCGGCGGTCAATAAAGGTGCGAATGTGTTTCAACTGGCGCCAGGCGTAGCTGGTGGCGTTTTTCTGCAAATCCACCATCACGAAGAATTTGTCGTCTTCCACTTCGCCAAAATCCACGCGCTCGATCGAACCGGGATAGACCACAGGCGGCCCGGTCTGTCCGTCGCTCTTCTGGCTCACACGGGTGGCTTCGTTGACATCCTGCTTTTTGTGGATGTGCCCCAGGGCCACGTAATCCAGCGCAGGGCTCTTGACCAAAGCGGGAGACAGCACCAGGTCGCGCCCTAGGCTGACCGTGCGCTCGCCGCCGTATACGGCGCCCTGCACGGAGGCATGCGCCAGCAGGATGGCAGGCAGCTCTGGATCCAGCTGGCTGAGCAGGTCTTCGATGCGATTGATCAGTCGTTCTTCAAGCTCAGCATCGGCGTGCTTGCTATCCGTACCGTAGGCAGCGATCATCTCAGACTTGCTCACCCAAGGCAGGGCAATCACTTGCAGCGGCAAATCCCACAGATCCGCCGGGCCTAGCAGGGCCGGTTTGGACACCACGCGCACATAGGGGATGTCCAGCGTGTTGTATTCTTCCAGTGCATGGGCGCGGCCCAGGCTGGGAGAGACGTCATGGTTGCCCACCAACAGCAGCGTAGGGATGTCGGCCCGCGACAGGCGCATCATGCGCCGGCCCCATTCGCGCTGGAAGGTGGGCGCTGGATTGCGGTCTTTGTAGGCGTCGCCGCCAAACAGCACCAAGTCGACCTTCTCACTTATAGCTGTGTCTACGATCTCGTCCAGGGAGCGCAAGAAGTCCAGGACGCGCACCGGCAGGCCAGTTTGCGCATCCTGGCGGCCATAGTTGGCAATGTCGATGTGCGCGTCGGCAAAGTGCAGCACTTTCAATCCGCTCATGGATTCACTCCCAAAGCTTCCAGCTGCCCAATGGCCGCCCAAAAATGTTTGTTCAGGCGCACGGCCTCTTGCAAGTCGGAAACCGCATTGCCCGTCTCGCCAATCGCCAAGCGGGCCAGGCCGCGCCAGTATAGGCTTTCCTCAAGCGTGGGTTGGTCAATCGTCTCAAACAGGGTGGTATTGGCCAGGCTGATCACATCCTGATGGCGGCCGCTGTAGTAATACGCCCAGTATGGGCCGGTCTGGTACCACATCATCCGGTACGGCCGCTGGGTATCGTCGTCAGTCAAGCCGGCATACAACTGAAAGGCGTAATCATAGGCGTGGGCGGCATCCACATATTGCAGCAGGCGCACATGGCTGCTGCCCAGGTTGAACCAGGCAAAGAACTGCTGCAAGCCGGTCAAGCTGGCCAACTCTTGCTGGGCCAGCTCCAAGGCGCGTTGGTTGGCCCATTCTTCATCTGCCCAGGGGCCTAAAGCGGCGATGACCTGATCCAACTGGGCTTCGGGATAGATCACCAGGAACAAGTAGTTAAAAGCCCGCCACTGGTCTTGAAATTCTTCATAAGAAGAGCGCAGGTTGGCGCCGGTGCCGTTGTCACCCGTGCGCAAGTACACATCCTGCACGATGAATTCTTGGCTGGCCTCGTCATAGCCGGTGACGAACAGGTAGTGGCCCAACCAGCTGACCCTGCCAGAGGCGTCGCGCTCGGAATAGCCCTTCTCCACTACCACCGGGAAGCCGGCGGCCAGCAGCTGCTTGACGGTATCGAGCTCCCCGCCCACTCGAATGACCGCCTGCAAGCCGGGCACCTGCGTATCGACAAAGTCTTCCAGCTCGTAGGGCATCACATTCTTGTCAGGGCGGCCGCGCTCGACGCGGTTGAGGTTGGGGTCTTGGATGCCAGGCTTGACGTAGTCTTCCACATCGTTGCGCGTGCCAGCCCAGTCCCAATAGGTCAGGGCCATCGCCAGGGTGGCCGGGCCGCACAGGTTCCAGCCGCCGTGCTGGTCAATATAGCGGAAGCCGGTCAGACTGACCGAGGGCGGCAGCGGCGGCCGGGTGGCCAGCGCCGTGGGCGTGGGGCCGGCCGGTGTGTGCGTGGCCTGCGGCGTCAGGGCCGCGGACGGTTGGGTGTTGGAGACCTGCGCCGGCACGAAGATGGCTTCCTCCGGCGGGCGGAAGAAGTAGACAATGCTGGCGCGCAGGCTATCCAGCCGCCAGGCGAGCGCATTATGCACAAAAGGGATGTGGTAGATCAGATAGAGCAGCGCCAAAACGCCGAGAATGGCGGCAAGCGACCGCCAAGGGTTGCGAGACCGGCCTGGCGGTGAATAACGGCGGAAAAACGGATTGTTCGACTGCACGGTGCGCGGATTATATCAGCCGGGCATTAAGCCCAAATAAACCACCCCTGCGAGCGCGCTTAGGTTTTGGTTTTGCGTTCCGCGGCAACCGCCCCGAGGCTGGCTTTTTCCACCAGGCCAGGTGACAGCCGCCCCAGGTACCACACCAAGCGGGCGCGCCCCGGGGCGACAATTGTGGCAAGGTTTTTCTCTACACCGCGCAGGGCTTCTTCCGCAAATTTCTCCACGGAATAAGGCGGGCCGGCCAGCTCCGTAAGGAAACGCCGCACATTGGGTTTCCAGGGCATGCCGGCCAGGTCGGCAGGCGGCTCCGCATCCAGCATCGGTGTTTCCACGGAGGCTGGGCAGAGCACACTGACACGCACGCCAAACTCAGCAGCCTCAATGCGCAAGCTGGCGCTCAGGCCCACGATGGCATGTTTGGTCATCGAATAGGGCGTCAGCAGCGGTGCAGGCCCGAGCCCGGCCAGGGAAGCTGTGTTGATAATGTGGCCCCCACCCTGCTGCACCATGACTGGATAAGCAGCGGCCACCCCATTGACTGTGCCGCGGATATTGAGATCAATAATGCGGTCCCAAGCTTGTGGGGGCAGCTCAAAGACCTCACCTGCGATCCCCATGCCCGCATTGTTAAAAAGATAGTCCAAGCGGCCATGCTGCTTGACTACCGCGGCGACACACTTGCTGAAGGCTTCCCCGTTGCGCACATCCAGCTGCACGGCCGTGGCGCGCTCTCCAATTTCAGCCGCTGCGGCCTCAGCAGCTGCCAGGTTGATGTCAGCCAAATAAACACTACCGCCGCGAGAGGCGATGGCCTTGGCCAAAGCGCGGCCTATGCCCGAAGCGCCGCCGGTAACTATCGCCACACTATCTTTCCACTTATCCATAGATCACCTCCTGAAAATAGAACATTGATTATCGCGCAGTTTCGAACTGAACAAAGGAGTAGAACTATAATTAGGCACCTTATCCCCGCATTCAATGAGAGTTCATATTGTCACTGCAAGAACCTGACCCACAACATTTAGAAATCCCTCAAGACGGCCTGCCGGCCACCAAACTGGCAGAGCTCTCTGCACGCATCCAACAAGCCGCCCAGCAGGTAGGTTGGTCAGAGCTAGCCCCTGTGCAAGCCATGGCCGTGCCCTACTTGCTGGCTGGACAAGATCTGATGGTCCAGGCTCGCACCGGCAGCGGCAAGACCGGCGCTTTTCTGCTGCCTATGCTGGACCGCCTGGACCCAGCGCTAAAACAAGCCCAAGCGCTGGTGCTGGTGCCCACCCGAGAACTGGCCAGCCAGGTGACCGACGAAGCCACCAAGCTGTTCGCTGACACCGGCTTGGAGGTGGTGCCGGTCTATGGTGGCGTGGGCTACCAGCAACAGATAGACGGCTTCCAACGCGGCGCTCAGCTGGTGGTGGGTACCCCCGGCCGGGTCCTGGACCACTTGTTGAAGCGCAATTTAAAGCTGGATCATTTGAAGCTGCTGGTCATGGACGAAGCCGACCGCATGCTCTCGATGGGCTTCTACCAGGACATGCTAGAGGTGCAAAGTTACCTGCCCAGCAAGGGTGTGCAAGGCAGCATGTTCTCCGCCACCTTCCCGGCCAATGTGCAGCGCCTAGCCGAGCGTTTCCTCGACAAACCCGCCTTTCTCAGCCTGAGCCGTGACCATGTGCATGTGACCGATGTGCAGCATGTGATGATGAAAGCGGCGCGCATGGACAAGGACCGCGCCCTGGTGCGCCTGCTGGAGATTGACAATCCGCCTCAGGCGCTGATCTTCTGCAATACCAAAACACGCGTCACCTATGTGACTACCGTGCTGCAGCGTTTCGGCTATAACGCCGCAGAAATGAGCTCAGAGCTTTCCCAAGCGGCCCGGGAGCGCGTGCTGCAGCAACTCAAAGACGGACATGTGCGCTTCGTTGTGGCTACGGATGTGGCTGCCCGCGGCATTGACATCCAGGACCTGGGCTATGTGGTGCTGTACGAACCGCCCGAGGATCCCGAGCTCTACATCCACCGGGCCGGGCGCACCGGCCGGGCCGGCGCCAGCGGCATCGCCATCAGCCTGATCATGGGCTTGGAAGAACGTGAGCTTAAGAAGATCGCGTCAATCTATAAAATCGAGTTCCAGGAACGCCCCGCCCCCACCGACGAAGATGTCGCCCGGGTGGTTAGCGAGCGCATGATCGCCATTCTCGAAGGCCAACTGCGCACCCGAGACAAACTGCAAACTGAACGCATGCAGCGCTTCATGCAGCTGAGCGCACAGCTGGCCGAAAGCGAGGAGGGGCGCGCCTTGCTGGCCATGATCCTGGACGACCGTTACTACGCCGCCACGCAAGCGGGCACTCCCGTGGAAGCGCAGGAAAGGGTCAAGCCCACATCCGACGGCAGCGGGCAGCAAAAGCGCCGTCACAGGAGCGGACGGCGCTAGCATCAAAATTCAGGTGAGGTGAAAGTTACGGAGCGGCTTCCACAGCCGGCAGGCTGCGGGGGGTGGTGATGGGCGCGTCAATATAAGCCGCCTGCTGAACACCGGTCCAGACCAGGAAGCTAAGAATCACCGTAAACATCACCACGACGAAAATAACGATCGATCTTTCGGTCTTGCCTAGTGCCACAGTTCACCTCTGAAAGTAAAAATTAGAGCGTTGCTCAACTGAAAGCAACGCTCTAATTGTAAAGCCTAACAGCCGCTTTGTGTTATCCGACGGCTAATTTCCGCCCAGGTTCAAGCACACCAAGCCCAGCAAACAACCATTGCCTTCGGCAGCACCCCCACCCAGCAGGCCGGGCAGCAGGGTTTGTGTCCCGGAAACACCGTTCACATTGGGGTCCAGGTCAATCAGCGTGTCGTCATCCAAATCTGCCTTAGCGGCTGGGCCACTGTCATCCAGATCGGCGTCCAGTTCGATCAGAGGCGAGCTACTGCTTCTATTGGTTCCCACGGCGGCATCTGTCGAAAGACACAGCAAATTCAGGAAACAATTGGAAGCATTGCCCGCGCTGTTACCACCCGTACCCACATCGGCACTGAGGCAGATTAAGCCCAGCAAGCAGGACTCATCACCTGACCCACCACCGCCGCCCGGATTGTTGGGGCCAGGCTGCTGCGGCCCGCCAGTGTCGGGACCGTTGGGGCCGCCGGTATCCGGCCCACCCGTGGTGGGGTCACCTGCCAATGGGCCGCCTGTTTGCGGCCCCCCGCGGGCGCGGAAGAAGCCGATCAGAGCTTCCCAGGCGGGAGAGCTGATTGTGTAGCCTGCAGCCGAAACTGCCACGACACACAAGCTGCCTGCGGCAATTAATGCCAACAAGACGGCCAAAATCCGATTGCGCCGGTTTTGAGATGTATTCGCCATGATATTCCTCCTAAACTTTCTTTTAAAGGCGAGATCTTCCTAGAGCCTAGAACGGCTTGAAGAACCCAGCGTTATCAAAACCCACCTGATAGATTGTTTAGGAAGAATAGGGCCAATCAACAAAAACGTTAAGAGATGTCTGGCCAGCACAAGCAAGAAAAAGATGGGCGCCCTTTGGCGCCCATCTTTTATCATTTTAGGCTTCGCGGAATTCGCCTTCCACCACATCGCCATCAGGCTGGGCTTGCGGCCCGTGGCCGTTGGTGCTGTGGCCGTTGGCGCCGGGACCATCCGCCTCAGGGCTGGCCTGGGCATAGGCCTGTTGGCTGAGCGCATGCAGCGCGTTCTGCAGATCTTCGCTCAGGCGGGCGATCTGCGCCTTGTCTTCACCGTCCAGCACCTTGCGCAGTTCGGCGATCTTGGCCCCGATGTCAGCACGCTCCTGGGCGGGCACCTTCTCGCCCAGATCCGCGAGGGTCTTCTCGGTCTGGTAGGCCAGGCTGTCAGCCGCATTGCGGGCTTCCACCAGCTCGCGGCGCTGGCGATCTTCGCTCTCATGCTCGCGGGCTTGCTGCACCATGCGCTCGATGTCGGCCTGGTTCAGGTTGGTCGAGGCGGTCACAGTGATTTTCTGCTCCTTGCCGCTGGCGCGATCCTTGGCGCTCACGTTGAGGATGCCGTTGGCGTCGATGTCGAAGGTCACTTCCACCTGCGGCGTGCCGCGCGGGGCGGCGGGGATGCCGTCCAAGCGGAAGTGGCCCAGGCTCATGTTGTCGCCGGCTTGGGTCCGTTCGCCCTGCAGGATATGGATATCCACCGCGGTCTGGTTGTCCTCGGCCGTGGAATAGACCTCGGTCTTCTTGACCGGGATAGTTGTGTTGCGCTCGATCATCTTGGTCATCACGCCGCCCAGGGTTTCCACGCCCAGGGAGAGCGGGGTCACGTCGAGCAGCAGCACATCCTTGACCTCGCCGCCCAGCACGCCGGCCTGGATGGCGGCGCCTACGGCAACCACCTCATCCGGGTTGACGCCTTTGTGCGGCTCTTTGCCGGTCAGGCTGCGCACCAGCTCTTGCACCATCGGCATGCGGGTGGAGCCACCGACCAGCACGACTTCATCCAGTTCGCCGGACTTCAAGCCAGCGTCCTTGAGGGCCGCATCAAAGGGGCCGCGCAGGCGGGCCAGCAAGTCTTCACTCAGCTGCTCCAGCTTGGCGCGGCTGAGCTTGCTTACCAAGTGCTTGGGGCCGGACGCATCTGCCGTGACATACGGCA
The DNA here is from genome assembly GCA_019637805.1 of Anaerolineales bacterium. Classification (NCBI taxonomy): domain Bacteria; kingdom Bacillati; phylum Chloroflexota; class Anaerolineae; order Anaerolineales; species Anaerolineales bacterium. The sequence continues at coordinate 1,116,873 of JAHBVB010000002.1, forward strand.
GGTTGATCTCGGTCTCGGTCACCGAAGACAGCTCGATCTTGGCCTTCTCGGCCGCCTCGCGCAGGCGCTGCAGGGCCTGGCGGTCAGTGCGCAGGTCGATGCCCTGCTCTTTCTTGTATTCGTCGGCCAGGTAGTTGACGATGGTTTCATCCCAATCGTCACCGCCCAGATGCGTGTCGCCGTTGGTGGCCTTGACCTCGATCACGCCGCCGCCCACCTCCAGCACGCTGACGTCGAAAGTGCCGCCGCCCAGGTCAAAGACCAGGATGGTTTCATTGTCCTTTTTGTCCAGGCCATAGGCCAGGGCTGCCGCAGTAGGCTCGTTGATGATGCGCAGCACTTCCAAGCCGGCGATCTTGCCGGCATCTTTAGTGGCCTGGCGCTGGCTGTCGTTGAAGTAGGCCGGCACAGTGATGACGGCCTTGTCCACCTTTTCACCCAGGTAGGCCTCGGCGTCCGCCTTCAGCTTGCCCAGCACCATGGCGGAGATCTCCTGCGGGCTGTATTCCTTGCCCGTGGCGGGGATCTTCACCCGGGCGTCGCCGCCCGGGCCGTCCACCACTTCGTACGGCACCATGCCGCGCTCGCTGGCCACTTCCGCAAAGCGACGGCCCACAAAGCGCTTGATGGAAGACACCGTATTCTCCGGGTTGATCACAGCCTGGCGCTTGGCGGGCTGGCCCACCATGCGCTCGCCATTCTTGCTGAAGGCCACCACCGAGGGCAGCAGGCGCGTCCCTTCGGCGGTGGGGATCACGGTCGCATCGCCGCCTTCCATCACGGCTGCCACGCTATTGGTGGTGCCCAAGTCGATACCTATGATTTTTGCCATGTTTAATACTCCTCAGAATTGATAATTTGCCCATTTCCATGGACATCACCCCCCATACTAGGCGAGGAGCGCAAGAGGAGCGTTAACACCGCGTTGGATTTGTGTTAGTAGGCTAGAAATTAGAAAATCTGTTCGCTGTTTGATACAATCAGCGCCATGGAACCTGTGGAGCGCCTGCTAGCCCGCTGGCGGGCCGAGCCCAGCCTAGGCGGCAATGTCACCCATTGGCACAAGCGCCCCGCCCTGCCAGCGCAGTTGGCGCCGCTGCCCACTGCGCTGCACCCGGCGCTGGCGGCCGCTTTTGCGCGCATGGGCTACGGCCAGCTGTACAGCCACCAGGCCGCCGCCTGGGAACAGCTGCGCGCCGGGCAGCATGTCGCCGTGGTGACCGGCACAGCCAGCGGCAAAACCCTGTGCTACAACCTGCCGGTGCTGGATGGGCTGCTCCGTGACCCGGACGCACGGGCGCTGTACTTTTTCCCCACCAAGGCCCTGGCTTACGACCAGAAGCACGAGCTGGACACCTGGCTGGAAGCCGCCGGGCAGCAAGCCGCCGTGCCGGTGGCCACGTATGACGGCGACACCCCCAGCCACCAACGCAGCGCCATCCGCCGCAAGGCGCGCTTGCTGATCAGCAACCCCGACATGCTGCATTACGGCATCCTGCCAAACCACACTCAGTGGGCGGAGTTCTTCGGCAGCCTGCGTTACGTCGTGCTGGACGAAATGCACAGCTACCGCGGCGTGTTCGGCTCGCATGTGGCCAATGTGCTGCGCCGCCTGACCCGCATCCTCAACTTTTACGGCGCCCGGCCGCAGTTCATTCTGGCCTCAGCCACCATCGCCAACCCCGGCGAACTGGCCGAAAAGCTGATCGAGCAGCCAGCGCGCATCATTGACCAGGACGGTGCCCCGCACGGGGCACGCCACTTCCTTATATACAACCCGCCGATCATTAATGAAGAGCTGGGTCTGCGTGCCAGCCTGGTGCAAGAGAGCACCCGCCTGGCTGCCGACCTACTCAGCCAGGACGTGCAAACCATCGTCTTTGGCCGCACCCGCCGCATGGTGGAGCTGATGCTCAAGTCATTGCGGGCGGGCAGCCCGCAGCCGGACCAGCTGCGCGGCTACCGCGGCGGCTACCTGGTAGCCGAGCGGCGCGCTATCGAAGCCGGGCTGCGCAGCGGCGAACTGCGCGGCGTGGTGGCCACCAACGCGCTGGAACTGGGCGTGGACATCGGCGGCATGGGCGCGGCGGTGCTGGCCGGCTACCCCGGCACAGTGGCCGGCACCTGGCAGCAGGCCGGCCGCGCCGGCCGCGGCAGCGGGGCCGCGCTGTCTGTGCTGGTGGCTTCGTCCAGCCCGCTGGACCAGTTCCTGGCCCGGCACCCCGAATACATTCTCGAGCGCAGCCCGGAGCATGCGCTGATCAACCCCGACAATCTGGTCATCTTGCTTTCGCACTTGCGTTGTGCGGCCTTTGAGCTGCCTTTCGGGCAGGGCGAAAGCTTTGGCCGCGTACCCGCCGCTGAGGTGCAGGAGATGCTGCGCCTGCTGGCCGAAGGCGGCGAGCTGCACGCCTCAGGCGATAAGTATTTTTGGATGGCCGAGGGACAGCCCGCCCGCCAGGTGAGCCTGCGCGGGGCGGGCAGCGACTCAGTGGTGCTGCAGGCCGCTACGCCGCAGGGTTGGGCTTTGGTGGGCGAAGTCGACCCGGTGGGCGCCCGCAGCCTGGTGCACCCCGAGGCGATCTACATCCACGACGGCGCTACCTATTTTGTAGAGAAGTTGGATCTGGTGGAGAACGTGGCGTACCTGCGGCCCATCGAGGCCGATTACTACACCATGCCCCGCAGCCGCAGCACCGTCTCGCTGGTGGAGGACAAGGAGCAGGCTCCGGTCGCCGCCGGCAGCAAGCATTTCGGCGAACTGAACATCACCGAAGAAGTCTACGGCTACCTCAAAATGCAGTGGTCCGGCGCCGAGATGCCCGGCGGCGGGGAGCTGGACCTGCCGCCCCTGCAGATCAATACCTATGGCTACTGGATCGAAATTGGCGAGCAGGCCGTGGAACGCTTGCGCGAGCGCGGCCTGTGGAGCAACGACGCCAACGAATACGGGCCGGACTGGCCCACCATCCGCGATGCAGTGCGCGCCCGCGACGGGCACGCCTGCCAAGTCTGCGGACTGCCGGAGAACGGCCGCCCGCACGACGTGCACCATAAAGCGCCGTTTCGCAGCTTTGCCTCCCGCCAGGAAGCCAACCGCCTCGACAACCTGATCACGCTGTGCCCCGCCTGCCACCGCAAGGCGGAGACCATCGTGCGCATCCGCAGCGGGCTGGCCGGCCTGTCCTACGTCCTCCAAAACCTGGCCCCGTTGTTCCTGATGTGCGATCCGCGCGACCTGGGCGTGCACTCTGACCCCAAGGCCGACTTTGCCGCCGGCCGGCCAGCGGTGGTAGTCTTCGACCAGATGGGGGATGCGCTCGGTTTCAGTCGCAAGCTGTTCGAGCTGCACAGCGAGCTGATGAACAGCAGCTATCACCTGGTGAGCGAATGCCCCTGCGAAGACGGCTGTCCGTCCTGCGTCGGCCCTGGCGGCGAGCAGGGCAAGGGCAGCAAGCCGGAGACGCTGGCGCTGCTGGAAGAGCTCAACGCCATCGCCAGCCCGGCCAACCCGCCTTCGCTATAATTTGACCATGTCCAGCCTGGCAGACCGCCTCAAAGCCCTCGGCGTGCAGATCGGTGCACGCGGCCTGAAACCCCAACGGGGTCAGAGCCACGGCATCGAAAGTGTGCAGCCGGGAGAAGTCCACGACACAGACTTTGGGCCGGCGTTCGTGGTGCAGCACTTTTTGCCGGCCGAGCAGGCCTATGGCCATGGCCCGCTGCGCTTCCCGGCCAACTTGGACAAGGTGGCCGCCTGGTCGCAAGACACGCGCATCGCCCTGCTGCCCGCCGAGCGTTTCCTGTTCCTGGATACGGAAACCACCGGCATGTGGGGCAGCGGCACGTTGGCTTTTCTGGTGGGCATCGGCCGCTTCGTGGAAGGCGGCTTCCAGCAAACCCAATTTTTCCTGCGTGAGCCGATCGAAGAGCGCGCCATGTTGGACATCGTCCAGCGCAGCGTCAACAACCAGGACGCGCTGGTCAGTTTCAATGGCAAGAGCTTTGATGTGCCTCTGCTGCGCGGCCGCTACCTCAGCAATGGCATGCAGCACCCCTTTGGCCAACTGCCGCATGTGGACTTGCTGCACCTGGCCCGCCGGCTGTGGCGCGAACTGCTGCCCAGCCGTGCCCTGGGTGACCTGGAGGTCAGCCTGCTGGGCGTCGTGCGTGAGGAGCACGAGGATGCCCCGGGCTGGATGGTGCCCCAGCTCTACATGGACTACCTGCACACCGGCGACGCTCGCCCGCTGGCTAAGGTCTTCCACCACAACCACATGGACGTGCTCAGCCTGGCGGCCCTGCTAGAGCACTTGGCTAACAAGCTGGCCGCGCCGCTGGAGGTCAGCGACCAGCACAGCGAGCTGCACGCCATTGGGCGGCTGTATGCCGACACCGGCTTTGCCGAAGAAGCCATTGATGTCTTCCAGAGCACGCTGCAAATGGATCTGCCGGTCGAGAGCAAGCGCCGCCTGCAAGAAAGCTTGGCGACCCTGTTCCGCCGCCGCGGGGATTACGAGGCCGCCCTGCAGCTCTGGGAGCAGGCCGCCGGCGAAGGCTATATCTACGCTCATGTCGAGATCGCCAAGTACTACGAACACCGCGCCGGAGATCTGCAGCTGGCGCTGCAGTACACGCAACACGCCCTGGTGCTGATCAGCAAGCCGGAACAGCTACAGCAAGAGCAGACCTATTGGCAACCGCTGCTCACCCACCGCCAAGCGCGCCTGGAACGCAAGCTGGCACGCCGCCATCCCGCAGGAAAATCCATATAACGTCGACGTACCGGAATGTGTTGATCACTCCCCTAAAACGGTAAAGGCCAATCCTTACTCCAGCGGATATGCCAGCAGAAGCAGCGGTTTCATCGACTCCAGAGAGACATTGATTCTTATTTCGATCATTATTCCGTCTTCGGCAAAATGGCAGACCAGCGTATGGTAAAACGGTGTTTCATCCAGACGGACGATGATCGTGAAAACATCTTCGGCCGTCCATGCACCGCTGGTGGTGATTGGCGTGCGCTCAAACAACAAGGGTTGACTGAACAGGGCAGTCGGCTGTCCTCGCTGCCACTTGCCGTAACCACACAGGATAGTCTCCTCACCAGCCGCTCTCTTGATACTGACTGTGCAGTCAGTGTCAAAACTCAGAGTGATGGTTTCGATCTCAAGCTCATTGGCATCAACCACATAAGTCCGCCCGGAAATCTGTGACCCGATCGGCGACGTTGCCTGTCCCTGCACAGGCATCAGGCTCAGACTGGACAGCTTCTCTGATAAGGCATCCTTGGTTGCGGCATCGTTGGGAAGCGAGCCCAGCCGCATCGCTGGAAGCAGGATTTCCCAAACCAGGTCTAGCGGCTGCTGCATCTCAAACACATCGATGCCGCTCGTGATGGCAAGGACAGCATCCTGTTCCGGCATGACAATACAATACTGGCCAAACACTCCATCCCCACGATAAGCTTCATGACGACAGCGCCAGAATTGATAGCCATAGCCTTGTCTCCAGTCGGCTTGCACACCATCGCTGTTTGACATCTGAGAAGATGTCGCTGCTTCGACCCACGCTTCAGACAGAATTTGCTTGCCCTGCCACATCCCCCTTTGCAGGTAGAGTTGACCGAACTTAGCGATGTCCTCTGTTTTGATGCTGAGTCCAATGCCGCCAGCCGTAATCCCTTGAGGCGATTCCTGCCAGGAGGCACTCTTGATCCCCAGCGGCGTGAACAGTCGGGGTTGCAGATAGTCAATCAGTTTCATACCGGTCGTTTTCTGCACAATCGCAGACAGCATATAAGTCGCGCCGGTGTTGTAAACAAAGTGGGTTCCTGGTGTATGGAGAACAGGCACCTCCAGAAAGCCTTCGATCCAGTTGCCGTCGGGTCGATCGACCATATACGACCAGGTGTCGACGGCTTGACCTGTAGACATCGACAGCAGGTGCCGTACACGCATCGCCGCCAGCAACTCACTCGGGTCATCAGGTGCTTCCTCTGGGAAAAAGGACAGTACCGGATCGTCGATAGAGAAATGCCCTTCGGCCACTGCAAGCCCTACTGCGGTTGAGGTAAAACTCTTGCTGAGGGAAAAGAGCATATGGGGCTGTTCATTCCCATAAGGCAGCCACCAGCCTTCCGCAACCACCTTGCCATGCCGCAGCAGCATAAAGCTGTGGACTTCATGGATCTGACTCTCCAGCGCTTCGATAAACTGAAGCACAGCCAGTGAAGTAATTCCCTGACTTTCGGGCGTGGCGCGTGGCAATTCGTGCTCCACTGAGGAGGAGACCATCTGTTAATCTCGTGTTTACTAGGGGAAGACGAGCAGGAGTATATCACGAGCATACCTGTCAATAAATCGGCTGAAAGCCTGCTGCATAGAGTGCGCAGATCAGGCGGCGGAACCGTCACCGAATATCCGGTTGAACTGGCGTAGGTCGCACTGCTGGCCGCCGCGCCGCTAACCCCAGCTGGGGCAAAGAGGACCAGCAATTCCAAGTCCAGCTAGACCATTCACCCATCAACCAGGGTGAGCAGCCCGTTCACCACCTTCTATTGACCTGCCCTATACACGCGCCTAAGATGTCTCCATTAAATCAAGAGGTCGTCCATGAGCAGAGGATTGTCTGGCGCCGTACTCAAAGGCTTCGGCGCCCGGGACTACACGTTAACCGTGGTTTCGAAAACAGAGATCACCCCGCATTTTTGGCGCATTCGTTTTTCCGCACCCGGTTTGTTCGAGTCCGTATCCTGGGAGCCGGCGGCCTGGCTGCGCTTCTGGTTTCCGGACCCGGCGGGCAGCCGGCGAGAGTTCCAGCGCGCCTACACCATCGCCTCCGCAGACCCGCCACGCGGCGAGTTCGACATTGATGTGCTCATGCACCAACCACCCGGCCCAGCCACGCTCTGGTTCGCACAGGCCAGGCCGGGCGATGTGATCGTGAGCACCTTCTATGGTTCACGCTTCCGCATGCCGCAACCCGAACCGGCAGGGTTCCTGCTGGTGGGCGATGCCTGTGCAACACCAGCCATCAACAGCATCATCGGCGCCGTGTCTGCGCACACCACTGTAGAACTTATTCTTGAGCACAGCAATTAAGAGGACATGCTCATCCCATTGGCCGCTCACCCGCAGTTACGTATGCACCGCATCCTGCGCACCGGCGCCGCCTCGCTGGTGGAGGCCATTGAGCGGCGCGATCGATCAGGCTGGTACGCCTGGGGCGCGGGAGAAGCGGCTTCCATGAAGCTGGTGCACAAAGCGCTCAAAGACAGGCACGGGTTCACCAAGGACAGCATGCACATCCAAAGCTATTGGCTCGAACTGAAGACGGAATCGCAGGAGCAGGAGTGACGCACAACCACACTTACGGAAGCCCGGCCCAACTCACCCTCGAGGATGGGCGCAAATTGCATTATTGGAAGCACGGTGAGGGCGGGCCAACTGTAGTATTCGAATCCGGCATGGGCTTCTCTGGCTACATCTGGGGCCAAGTGCAACCCGAAGTGGCGAAGCTGGCCAGCACCGTAGTGTACGACCGAGCCGGGTTGGGACGCAGCGACGACCGCAAAGGGCCATCCGACCTGGCTGCGGCCGTAGCAGACCTGGCCGCATTGTTGCGCAGCCTCAGCAGCCAGTCCCCGTTTGTACTGGTCGGCGCCAGTTGGGGCGGCAATATCATTCGCGCCCTTGCGGCTGAAGCAGAATTCCCCATCCGCGGCCTGGTACTGGTTGACCAGAGCGATGAGAACGCGCCAGAGTACTTTGAACCCGAGGGAAGAAAGCGGTTTGAGTCGATGACCAAGTTCATGGTGCCCATGGCCAAGCTGGGCTTCTATCGGTTGATCGGCTTGGGAGTAGGCAAGAAGCAGCCCAAGGATGTGCGCCAGGATCTGCTGACATACGATTTCACCGTGCGCTCCGCCCAGGCAATGCAGGCAGAGATCAAGGGTTTTCTACAGGATATGCAGTCCATGAAAGACAACCCCTCCCGGCTAGAAGGGGTGGAGGTCAGCGTCATCAGTGGTACCAAAGTGAATTGGATGGAAAAGAAGCAACGACCGGCAGTAAACCGCGCCCATAAACTGACGGCAGAGAGTCTTGCTCAAGGTCGCTTCGTCAAAGCCAGAAATTCGGGCCACTACGTCATGTTCGATGAACCGGAGCTCGTCATCAGCGAGATTGCGCGAGTCCTGGGCGTGTAGCCAGCAACTGGCATAAAAAAGAGCGGCTGCCATGCAGCCGCTCTTTTTAGCTAGCTCAGCGCTATTCGTAGCGCAGCGCTTCCACCGGCTGCAGATTGGCCGCTTGGTTGGCCGGGTACAGTCCGAAGAACAAACCCACAGCCATGGAGAACAGGGTTGCCAGCAGAACCGAGTCGATGCCGATTTTCGGCACAATATCGGCGTTGGCGGCCGCGGCAATGGCGCCCACGCCCACCGAGATCAGCCAACCCAGGGTAATGCCGAGAATGCCGCCTATCAAGCTGAGCAGCGAAGATTCGGCCAGAAACTGGAACAGGATGTCACGCTTGCGAGCACCGAGCGCTTTGCGCAAGCCGATCTCTCGGGTGCGCTCGATGACCGACACCAGCATAATGTTCATGATGCCAATGCCGCCCACCAGCAGCGAGATGGCGGCAATGCCGCCCAGGAAAATGGTCAGTACGCCGGTGATGCTGGCGGCCGTGTCCAAAAAGTCTTGCTGGTTGATGATGGTGAAATCATCGGCCCCCAGAGCCGTGCGGTGGCGGGTGCGCAGGATGTTTGCCACCTGCTCGCTGGCCTGGGGCACCGCATCCGCGTCCACCGCTTGCACCAAAATCACGTCCACGCTGCGCGGAGTGGAGCGCTGCAGCAAGCGGGCCTGGGCGGTGGTCAGCGGCACCATCACGGTGTCGTTCTCGTTGCTGAAGCCGCCCGTTCCCCTTTCGGCCAAGATGCCGATCACGCGGAAAGGCTGGCCATTGATGCGCACAGTTTCGCCCACCAGGCCGTCATGGCGGCCGAACAGATCATCAGCCACCGCTGTACCCAGCAAGACCACGGCCGAACGGCCGAGCAGATGCGAAGAGTTGATGAACTCGCCTTCGCTGACGGACCAGCCCCGCACGGCTTCGTGCTCGCTGGTGATACCGTTCAGTGTGGTGGTGGTCGATTCTCCCCGCGCTGAGACGGTGGCACTGCCCTGCAGCAGCGGGGCTACGTTGATCACCGAGGGCGCCTGAAAGACATCGCTCAGGGCCGCGGCATCATCCATCGTCAAAGGTTTGGGGTTGCGCACCTGGTTTTGGCTGTCGCCGCGCATCACAAACAGCAGGTTGGTGCCGATGCCTTCAATGGAGCCGGCAATCGAGTCCTGTGCGCCGCGGCCGATGGCCAACATGGCAATTACCGCACCCACGCCGATCACGATACCCAGCACGGTCAGCGCCGAACGCAATTTATTGGCGGTAATGCTCTCGATAGCTGCCTGGAGAGAAGCAAAAAAGTCCATAATCACTTACCTTTTTTGGCGATCTTCTTGGACCGGCCAAGTTTGCGGTCAGCTTCCACCTGGCCGTCGCGGATCAGCACGATGCGATCGGTTTGCTCAGCCACATCGGAATCATGCGTGACGATGATCAGAGTCTTGCCATCCTGCCGGTTGAGCTTCAACAACAATTTCATAATGTCTGCGCCGGCTTTACTGTCCAGATTGCCGGTCGGCTCATCGGCCATGATGATGGCCGGTTCATTCACCAGCGCCCGGGCGATGGCCACCCGCTGCTGCTGGCCGCCGGAGAGCTCGTTGGGCCGGTGGTCCAGGCGCTCGCCCAAACCCACAGCTTCCAGCGCGGCGATGGCGCGCTGGCGGCGCTCTGCCCCCACACCGGCATAACGCAAGGGCAGTTCCACGTTCTCCAGCGCGCTGGTGCGGCGCAGCAGGTTAAAGGTCTGGAAAACGAAACCCACCTTGCGGTTGCGGATGTCCGCCAGCTGGTCATCATCCAGGTTGGCCACGCTCTCGCCATCCAGATGATAGCTACCGGCGCTTGGGCGGTCCAGGCAGCCCAGAATGTTCATCAACGTGGACTTGCCCGAACCCGAAGGCCCCATGATCGCCATGGCTTCGCCGCGGTTAATGTCCAGCGACAGGCCGCGCAAGGCATGCACCTCCACGTCGCCCATCTGGTAAACCTTGCTCAGGTCGCGGGCTTCTACGACGCGTTCAGCCATTAGTTGCCGCCAAACATGCCGCCGCTCGGCGGGCCAGACAGTTCAAAGAGCGAGCTGGGCGGATTAAGCACTACCTGGTCGCCGACGGCGATGTCACCATCCAACACTTCGCTGTGGGCGTCCGAAGAGGCGCCCAAGGTCACGCGTACTGCTTGCAGATTGCCATTGCGTAGTACATAGACCACGCGGTTGCCATCCAGCAGGCGTACCGCCCGGTTGGGTACCAGCAATACATCGTCCAGTTCGGAAACCACAATGTTCACTGCAGCCGTCATCGCCGGGCGCACATATTCGTCGGCATCCTTTAGCTCTACGACGATGCGGAAGTTAACCACACCAGACACCGTGGTTCCAGCCAGCGCCACTTCACGAACGGTGCCATGATATTCACGGTCCGGGGCAGCATCAAAGGTCAGGGTGACATTTTGGCCCACCTGCACGCGGTTAATGTCCACTTCGGAAACTTCGACATCTGCCAAAAGGCTGGAAAGATCATCGACCTGAAAAGCGGCGGCGCCGGCATTCACCAGGTCGCCCACCAGCGGATGAGCATGCGTGATCACGCCATCAAACGGAGCCAGGATGCGGGCCAAGTCTCGGGAAGCTTGGGCGGCGGCCAGTCGGGCTTCAGCCGGGCTGGTGAAGTCCGGGTCGGCCGCCTGCAGCGCATTGTCATAAGCACGCTGGGCGATCTCCAGCTGGGCCAGGGCCACATCCAGGTCGCCCTGGGCCACGGCGATATTGGTGTCGCTGGAGGTACCAGAGTAGGCGTTATAGGTGCGCAGGGCGGCATCGTAATGTTGCTGTGCTTCGGAGAAGCGCAGTAAATAATGAGCGCGTTCCAGGTTGTCTTCTGGGCGGTTGGCGTAAGGCTCATAGGCATCACGGGCCTTATCCAACTGGTCCTGAGCCAATACCAGATTGGCATAGGCCTGATTGATGTCCACAGTTCTGGCGGGGTTTGCCAAATTGTTCAAGGCTCGACGAGTGTCCTCGACGCGTTTCTGAGCTTCGGCCAGGGCCTTGGACGCTTCGGCGACTTCCAGCGCCAGGTTGTCTTCGGCGGTTTGGAAATCAAGATGCGCCAAGATCACATTCTGCGGCAGAGAGGACAGGCTCAATTCGGCCAGCACCTCATCCGCGCCCACAGCCTGGCCCAGCTGTACATTAACCTCCGCTACCTTGCCGGAAGTGCCCCAACTCAGCACTGCGCTCTGCTGAGCGCGTACGGTGCCCGTGGCGCCAATCGTGGCGATCAGCGGGCCGCGGCTCACAGCCTCGGTCTGATAACTGCTGGAGGCCGCTGGAGCAGGCAGGCCGCGGGTAGCCAGGAAAGCCACCAAGCCCAGGGCCAGCACGATCCACAGCCAGCGTTTGCGGACGAAGTCGAGAATTGGGTTGGGTTTCTTCGGCGGAACTTCCGCCGCGGCAGTTTCTTGCACAGAGGATTGGTTTTTCTTTGCCATGTACACTTATTCCTTTTTGCGGGTTGTGTGTCGCCCAGCTTTATTGGCTGGGGCGCGTTGTTCCAGATTGCTGATCGCCTTGTCTAGCAAGGTCAGCAGTTGTTGCTGCTCTTCAATATTCAGACCACTCATAAACTGGTTCAGCCGTTTTTGGCGCATCGCGCCGATCTGGCGCGCCAGTCTCTCGGCTTTCTCGCTCAGGTACAAATGGGTGGAGCGTTTATCTTGAGGGTCCGGCTCACGATGCAGCCAATCATCCTGTTCCAGCTTGCGCAAAGCCACGCTGACCGTAGGGGCAGTCACGCCGAGACGTTCGGCCAGTTCGCTGACGCGCAACCCCGGTTCGCGCCAGACCATGGCGAGCAAGCCGATTTGCGGCAGACTCAAGCCGATGTCCGCCTTTGGCGAGCCGAGGCCCAGCTTTTCCAGGCGCGCCATTAAGACGCCGAACTGCTTGTAATTGGTGGAAGAGGCCATAATTAGTTAGTCTATCTAAGCAACTGAACGTATTCTAAATCGCAATCTGCCGCAAGAGTTAATAAAAAGATGAGGGCAGCGCAAGTTGAGGTCAGGGCGAAGCATCCCCTTCGCTTCGCTCGGGACAGGGCTTCGCCCTACGACTGCATGTAGTAGACTCGCTCGCGATGCGCACCTTCTTAACCATCTGGGCCGGGCAAGTCGTCTCTGTGGTCAGCTCCGGCATGACCGGCTTCGCCTTGGGCCTGTGGATCTACGAGCAGACCGGCGAAGCGACGCCCTTCGTGCTGATTGCCTTGTTCAGCTCGATCCCGCCCTTCATCATCAGCCCCTTCGCCGGCGCGCTGGTGGACCGCTGGGACCGCCGCAAAGTGATGCTGGGCGCCGATGCGGGCAACGCCCTGGTCACCTTGGGGCTGCTGGCGTTGTTCGCCAGCGGCAACCTACAGCTGTGGCAGCTCTACCTGGCTGCCCTGCTCAGTTCGGCGCTGAACATCTTCCAGCTGCTGGCCTACCAGACCATCGTGACCAGCCTGGTGCCGCGCGAGCAATTTGGCCGCGCCAACGCCCTGGTGCAAACCGCGCAATCGCTGGGCGCCATCCTTTCGCCGATCCTGGCCGCCGCACTCTACGGCACTCTGGGGCTGACCTTCATCTTCGCCCTGGACCTGGGCGGCTTCGCCGTGGCCGCGGCTACACTGCTGCTGGCCAAAGTGCCGCAGGTCAAACGGGCGCTGGAAGCCGGTCAGGCCACCTTGTGGGCAGATATCCGCGCCGGCTTCGATTTCATCAAGACCCGTCGCGGCCTGATCGGCTTGGCAGTGCTGATCGCGCTGCTCAACCTATTGATCAGTTCCAGCACTGCGCTCTCGGCACCAATGATCCTGGGTTTCACCAGCGCCCAGGTGCTGGGCGTGATGCAAAGCGTCTCCAGCATTGGCTTGTTCCTGGGCGGCGTGTGGGCCAGCGCGTGGAGCAACCCACGGCATAAAGTCTTGACTATCATCGCTTGCTCGATCGTCGCCGGGCTGGGGCTGACGATCAGCGGGCTGCAACCCAGCCCCGTGCTGATCGCTGCAGGCTTCTTCATTTTCATGTTCCCGATCACCTCGATCAACGCCAACCTGCGCGCCATTGTGCAAACCAAGGTGCCAGAAGACCTGCAGGGCCGCGTCTTCTCGCTGATTTTGATGACGGCCCGGGCGGGCATGCCGCTGGCCCTGCTGATGTCCGGCCCGTTGGCTGACCAGGTCTTTGAGCCCGGCATGGCGGTTGGCGGCGCGCTGGCCAGCGGCCCGCTGGGCGCCCTATGGGGCGCCGGCCCCGGCCGCGGCATCGGGCTGATGCTCTCCCTCTCCGGCATCGGCATGGTGCTGGCCAGCCTGCTGATGTACGCCTACCCGCGGCTGCGCAACGTCGAGCACGAACTGCCGGACTTGAATGCCAAAGAAAACGAGAAGAAATAGCAAGATATAGCTGGCCGCGGCTTTAGCCCGCGCGTCCCGACCGGCGACGCACGGCAGCCAGCGCCTCGTTCAACTCGGGTACACGCAGCAGCCAGGCGGTGCCGGCAAACAGGCCCAAGCCTACGGCCACCCCGCCAGCCGCCTGTAACCAGAAGGGCCAAGTAGCGGCCAAGCCCAACCAAGCCCACAAGCCCAGGCCCATGGCCAGGCTGGCCAAGCCGGCCTGGCCCAGCCCGGCCCACAGGCGGCCGGGTTCCAGGCCGCCCAAGCGGCGGCCCATCAGCCACAGCAAAGCCAGCATTTCTAAGAACGTAGCCGCCGAGTTTGCCAGGGCCAGGCCGCCGTGCGGCAGCCAACCCCAGCCCAGGAAGACGCCGGGCAGCACCAGGCTGAGTATGGCGTTAAGCGCCATGGCGCCCACGCCGATCATCACCGGAGTGCGTGTGTCATGCAGGGCATAAAAGGCGCGCGAAGCAATCTCGACCACAGAGTGGCCCACCAAGCCTGCGGCGTACCACAGCAGCGCCCAGGCCACCAATTCGGTATCGCGCGCGCCAAACTCGCCGCGCTGAAATAGCAGTGCGACCAACGGCCCCCGCAACAGCACCAGGCCGACTGTGGCGGGCAACGAGAGCAGCACCACGCCACGCAGCGTACTGGCCAGCGCCGTGCGCAACTCGGCGATGCGCCCGCTGGCGAACTGGGCCGAGAAGGTCGGCAGCGCCGCAATCGCAATCGCCTGGGCGATGACAATTTGCGGCATGGTCATCACCTGAAAGGCGATCGTGATGGCCGCCAGGCTGCCAGCCGGCAGCCCAGAGGCGATGATGGTGTTGACCACGAAATTGATCTGCACCGCCGCCTGGCCCAGTAGACGCGGACCCATCAGGCGGGCCACCTCACGCACGTCTGGCAAGCCCAGGCCGAGTGTGGGCGAGTAGTGGCCTTTTAGGCGCACAACGCCGGGCAGCTGCACCGCCAGGTGCAGCCCGGCGCCAATCACCGAGCCCCAGGCCAGGCCGTGCACCCCCATGCTGGGGGCCAGGAAGAGCACACCAAAGATCACGCCCACCCAATTCATGCTGGGGGCCAGGGCCGGCAGCAGGAAACTTTGATGGGCATTCAAGATGCCCATCAACAGGCCGCTGATGCCGAACAAGATCGGGGTGATCAGCTGGATGCGCAGCAGTTCTGCCGTCAGGGCCTGTTGGGCGGGAGCAAAGTCCGGCACCAAGACTTGGGTGGCCAGCGGCTCGGCAAACACCCACGCCAACCCGCACAGCAGCACCAAAGCCAGGGTGATCAGGTTGGCCACGGAGGAAGCCAGCAGCCAGGCGCTGCCGCGCTTGTGTGTCTCCAGCAAACCCGTGAAAGTCGGGATAAAGGCCGAGGCCAGCGCCCCACCCGCCACCAGGCTGAAGACCAACTCCGGCAGGCGCGCCGCGGCGTAATAAGAGTCCAGCGCCGCATCGGCGCCAAAAGCGTTGGTGATCAGCACCTGGCGCAGCAAGCCGATCAGGTTGCTGAGCACAAAAGCGGCCATCACCGTGCCGGCGGCACGCGCGATCTGTCGAGTGGCGGTGGAAGCCATGCGGCGATTATATGCGCGGCGGACAAATGCGCCCCGAGCAATAACGCGGGTATCTCAAATGTGGCCTTAACCTGTGTATAAGGTAAGGAAGGTATAACCTTGGACGTCTATCACTGGGTCGCAACAGTAAAAACTTAACCTGACCTCAGGAAAGACAAGGTTTAGATTGGGAATATTGAAACAACTATTGACAAATTCAATGTTTCTGCTAAACTATATTCATCAAAATCAAGAAAATGCTTTGTTTTGGTGAAAGATGGATCAAGGAGTACAAAAATGAACAACCAAAAACGCAGCTATTTGCAAATGCAGTTTGAAGAGGCCACGCTGGAAAGCGGCCGTTACAACAGCGACTATGTCCTGCAGAATCCCGCTCCAGACCCGGCGACATTGCTGCAGGCTTTCCGCAACACGGCCGTACGCCTGGGCTCGGACTTCAACCGCCCGCCCCAAGACGATATGGGCATTGCAGCCCTCAAGCGCAACTCTCAGAACTAGCACGAGCAAACAACAACCCGCCACACAAACTGTGGCGGGTTGTTGTTTAACTTCTGCTTGACAAGAACAAATGTTTTACTACAATGGCACTCATGAGCAAAAGGCATCTCTTTCTCTTTTATTGGCAGCAGCAAGCTGCTGAAGCCCTGGCCGCTGAGTTGCGCCAACTGGGCTGGGAAGTGGAGCTGGAGTGGCAGGACGGGGAGCGTGGCAGCCGGGCAGTCCGCCAACAGCCACCCGATCTATTGCTTTTCGACCTCAGTCAGCGACCTTCGCACAGTTGGGCTACAGCCCAACACTTATCCGAGACGCCGGCCACCCGCACAGTGCCGATCCTCTTTTTGAATGGCAGCCCAGCGACGATCGCCAAAACCCAAGAAAAAATTCCGCGAGCCGTGTTCGTCCGCCAGGAAGATCTGCAAGCCGCCCTGGAAGGCTATGCCCTAGCATGAACGTGGCCCGCACCCGCTGCGCCTGGCCCGGAGACGATCCGCTCTACATCGCCTATCACGATGAAGAGTGGGGCCAGCCATTGCACGATGACCGCCGGCTGCTTGAGATGCTCATTCTCGAAGGCGCCCAGGCGGGCCTGAGTTGGATCACGGTGCTGCGCAAGCGCGCCGCCTATCGCACAGCCTTTGACGGTTTTGACGCCCAAGTCATGGCGGGTTACGGCGAAGCCAAAGTGGCCCAACTGATGGCCAACCCCGGCATCATCCGCAACCGCGCTAAAATTCAGTCTGCCATCGGCAACGCCCGCGCTTTTCTCGAGGCGCAGGCGGAGTTCGGCAGTTTCGACAAATACATTTGGGGATTTGTGGGCGGGCAACCGATCCAGAATGCCCGCAGCGGCCTGGGCCAGGTGCCGGCAGAGACCGCCGAATCGCAAGCGATGAGCAAAGACCTCAAACGCCGCGGCTTTCGCTTTGTCGGGCCGACGATCTGTTATGCATACATGCAAGCCACCGGCATGGTCAACGACCATCTGGTCAGCTGCTTCAGATACGCAGAGGTGCAGCGTTAAATGCGAGAGAGCCGGGTACGCCGCCCGGCTCTCACTAAGGAGGAGAAGAAGAGAAATCGCCCTTACGCCGATAATGATAGAGTAGGCTGTCAAATAGTGCTTGACGGTTGCCCTACGTTTACCCCACGCTATTGGCACACTTGTACACCTATCAAAACTAAAAGGAAGCCATGGATCTAGCCATACACACCCAAAATTTGGCCCGCACCTACAAACTACGCGGCACCAAGAAAGATGAACCGCGTGAATTGGTGGCGCTCAAAGACATCAACATGGATGTGCGCCGCGGCGAGCTGTTTGGCCTGCTTGGCCCCAACGGCGCCGGCAAGACCACGCTGATCAAGATCCTGACCACCCTGCTGGCCCCCACTTCGGGCAAAGCGATGGTGGCTGGCTACGATGTGGCGGCCGAACCACACAAAGTGCGCCCGCGCATCAACATGGTCTCCGGCGGCGAATCCTCCGGCTACGGCCTGCTGACCGTGCGCGAGAATTTGTGGATGTTCGCCCAGTTCTACGGCATCCCGTCCAAGCTGGCCAACCAGCGCATTGAAGAGCTGCTCAGCATTATTGGTCTGAAAGACCGCATCAACACCAAGTCTTCCGAGCTCTCCACCGGTTTGCGCCAAAAGATGAACATCGTGCGCGGCTTCCTCACTGACCCGGACGTGCTCTTCCTCGACGAACCGACCCTGGGCCTGGACGTGGAAGCCAGCCGAGACGTGCGCCACTTTGTGCTCGAGTGGATGCAGGCCCGCCCGGAGCGCACGCTGCTGCTGACCACGCACTATATGGTGGAGGCCGACGAGTTGTGCGACCGCGTAGCGATCATCAACGACGGGCGCGTGCTGGCCTGCGACTCGCCCGCCAAGCTCAAGCAGCAGCTGCAGAGCGACGCCATTTATCGCATGGAGATCAGCCCGCTGAACGGCTTGGGCGTGGACACCCTGGAGAAGCTCAAAGGCGTCAACAAGGTCAACCATGAAGCCAAGGACGGTTTCTCGGTGCTGGAATTGATCCTGGCCGAGGATGACGCCCTCGGCAGCATCGTCAACACACTGACCGGCAAGGATGTCCACATCCGCAATTTGCAGAAGCGCGAGCCAACCCTGGAAGACGTCTTCGTCAGCCTGGTGGGCAAACGCCTGGACGAGGTGAGCAGTGACACTGAAAGCTAAGGTCGAAAAGAACACCGGCGTGCGCTTGTTCTTCCAAACCGTGATCGGCCGGGCCTATCCACGTGTGATCGGCCTGCTGCGGGAACGCAGCTGGTTCATCTTCGAGGTGGTGCTGCCCGTGATTTCTGTGGCGGCCTACGTATTCATTTACCGCGCCATCGGCGCGCCGGATATTTATGTAGGCTTCGTGGTGATGGGCGGCGCCATGACCGCCTTCTGGCTCAACGTGCTCTGGTCAATGAGCAGCCAGATGTACTGGGAGAAGGAAACCGGCAACCTGGCGCTCTACATCATGGCCCCCAATTCACTGATGGCCATCTTGCTGGGCATGGCGCTGGGCGGCCTGTTTGCCACCGCCCAGCGCGCCCTGGTGATCACCCTGGCGGGCAGCCTGATCTTCAATGTGCAGTTCGAAGTCAGCAGTTACCTGATGCTCTTTGCGGTTTTCATGCTGACCATGGTGGCTTTGTACGGCATGGGCATGATGAGCTCTTCGCTGTTCTTGCTGCTCAACCGTGAAGCCTGGCATTACGCCAACCTGGCCCAAGAGCCGGTCTATCTGATGTCGGGCTTCTATTTCCCGATCAAGAGCTTCGATTTCTGGATCGCCGCCGGCGCCTCGATCATCCCGCTGACCCTGGGGCTGGACGCCATGCGCCAGCTGGCTTTCGCCGGCGGCGAAGAGCTGGGTTTTCTGAATGTACGCATTGAACTGGCCATCCTGGCCGTGCTCAGCGTGCTGTTCATTTTAGGCGCCAAGTGGCTGCTGGGTTATATGGAAAGGCTGGCCATCCGTGAGGGCCGCCTGACGGATGCACGGAGGTAGCATGCAAGTCTCAACGCCCGGCGAAAGCCACCCCGCCGAACGCGGCATTTGGGCCCGCACGATGAGAGTCGCCGCCTGGCTGGGCTGGCAAATCGAGTCCAACTGGGCCGACCCGATGATCTTCTTGATCTATTCGGTGGTCAAGCCGCTCTCCAGCGCGGCGATCTTGGTGGTGATGTACAGCGTCATCACCAACGGCGAGTTCAACAATCCGCTGTTCCCGTACATTTACTTGGGCAATGCCTTCTACATCTATGTAGCCGCCATGCTGAACGGCATCGCCTGGAGCGTAATCGAAGACCGAGAGCAGTATCGCATGCTCAAATATATCTACGTGGCCCCCATCCATGTGCCCAGTTACCTGCTGGGGCGCGGCTTTGCCAAGTTCGTTTTCAGCTCGCTGGCCGTATTCATCATCATTGCCGTGGGCATCATCTTCCTGCAAGTGCCGCTGGACCTGAGCCTTGTGGATTGGCCTCTGTTCCTGGTCAGCCTGGCGTTGGGCCTGGTGTTGCTGGCCATGATGGGCCTGACCCTGGGCAGCATCATCCTCAACTTGGTGAACAACGCCAACTTCGTGGGCGAGGCGGTGGCTGGGGCGCTGTTCCTCTTCAGCGGAGCCATCTTCCCGCTGGATGTGCTGCCCGCCTGGCTGCAGCCTATCGGCTTCGTGGTGCCTATCTCCTACTGGCTGGAGCTGCTGCGCCGGGCCTTAGTGGGCCCGCTGGCGGCCAACTTCCCCACCTTCAACGCCTTTAGCAACCTGGAACTGCTGGGCATCCTGGCCGGGCTGACCGCGCTCTTCACGGTGGTCAGCTTCGTGGTCTTCCGCTATTGCGACCACCAGGCCCGCGAAAAAGGCTACATCGACCGCGTCAGCAACTTCTAGCCATGCCCACCAACCCGCCCAGCGTGTTCTACGACAGCAAGCCCAGCCAAAAGCTGGGCTTGCTGTGGGCGGCCGTCAGCGCAGATGGTGTATGGGCCGCCAGCTACGGCATAGATGAGGTCGAATTCCTGCACCACATTCAAGAGCGCGGGCCGGCGCGGCCGCGGCGCAGTGCCACACAGCCCGCGCCTGTACTGCGCCAGATGGACCAATTCCTGCGCGGGCAGCGCCGGGACTTTGACCTGCCGGTGGACTGGAGCGGCATGACGCCCTTCCAGGTGGCCGTGCGCCGGGCGGTGATGGCCGTGCCCTACGGCCAAACCGCCTCGTACGGCGACATTGCTGCCGCGGTGGGCCGGCCGCTGGCCGCCCGCGCCGTGGGCGGCGTGCAGGCCCGCAACCCGATTTCGTTCCTGATCCCCTGCCATCGCATCGTCGGCAGCGACGGCAGCCTGCATGGCTACGGCGGCTTTGGCGGCCTGGAGACCAAGCGCTGGTTGCTGAAACTCGAGGGCGCGGAGCTAAGGAAACCCTGAGCTTCGGGCAAGCAGAACGAATATCAATAATAATATATTGACAAACAATAAATTACACGCTAAGCTTGCGACATCCAATTAGAGGTGTCTGCATGAAAAAGCCTGCTATATCTTTCCTGAAGCTAGTACTTGTACTAATCGCTGCTATCGTATTTGTGGGGCTGCTCTGGTTTCCACAAATCGAGGGGCGAAATGCAAGTGCAGACTGGGTAACCATCTATTTCCGTGACCCGGTGCTGGCCTACGCCTATCTGGCTTCGATTCCGTTTTTTGTCGCCTTACACCAGGCACACAAGCTGCTTGGCCTGATTTGAACGAGACCAGGTATTCTCCGATCAGTCGGTGAAAGCCGTCAAGGTCATCAAGTACTGTGCTTTGACTTTGCTCGGTTTTGTTCTGATTGGAGTTACGTACATCATCCTGGGGGTTAAAGACGACGACCGCGCAGGCCCAGTTGCCCTGGGTATCTATATCGCCTTTGCAACCGTCGTGATTGCGGCAGCGGCAGCCATCTTTCAGCAGCTGCTCAACAAAGCCGCTGAACTGCAATCAGAGAACGACTTAACAGTCTAGGGCACCATGACAATCATCATCCACATTGATGTGATGCTGGCCAAGCGAAAAATGAGCGTGACCAAGTTGGCCGAGGAAGTTGGCATCACCATGGCCAACCTCTCGATCCTCAAAAACGGGAGGGCCAAAGCCATACGACTGTCTACGCTGGAGGCGATTTGCAAAGCACTGGATTGCCAGCCGGGGGATCTGCTGGAATACCGCAGCGATCAAGCAAAGGGCTGACGCAGCCCGGCCCCAGAGCAGTGGCTGGCAGCCCGCCGCTTGGCGCGACGTGAAACGGTATACTGAGGACAATCTGCACTGGGAGTGGTTTCCATGAAAAAAACGTCCTTAGTCCTTATGATTTCTGTGCTGGCCGCCAGCCTGATGGCCTGCTCACTGCTGGGGGATCTCGACTTGGGCAGCCTGCTGGGCCAGGAAGCCCAGCCTACCAGCCGCCCCATCATCCTCGCCTCGCCAGATGGCTTGGGCGCCGATGAGCCGGTGCTCATCACCGGCACCATTCCCTATACTTGGCCCTTTTTTGAAGACATGAACACCGGCCCGTTCGTCTTGCTGGAGGACCAGGCTGGGTTCGTTCATCGAGATGAGGATTTCATCTTCCCCCTGGAAAGCCAGGTGATCGGACCGGTCTGGACGCGTGAAGAAGGCGTGCTGGAGTACACCCTTACGCTGCCCAGCGTGCCGCAAGGCACCCTGGTGGATGTGGACAACAACGGCCGCGCCGATACCGGCTTGATGGTCTTTGCCGTGGCCTATTGGTCCAACACCTGGGGCGGTCCCTTCCTGGAGGAACGCGACGGCACCGGCTGGTCCGGGGCCTACTCCTCCACAGTGGTGAACTTTGACCGTGACAATGAGATCGAAAGCGGCCTGCTGGTCATCTATGCGCTGGACGACCAGCAAAGCTTCCCCACCGGCTTCGGCGCCGATGGGTTGCTGTTTACCGAGGACGACCCGGTGGCGCCTGTGCCGGCGGGCTACAGCTTTGTAGATCTTAACCAGCAGCCCTTCAATATCTTCAAGCAAGCCCACCTGGAGTTGGAATTGGTGGAGGGCGACCTGGGCCTGCGCGACTATTCCGACATGGGCTTTGGCGAGGCTTTCGAAACCTTCTTTGCCCGGGCTTCGCTGGAATACCCCTTCACTCAGGAAAAGAATGTGGACTGGCAAGCCCTGCACACGGAGTTTGCCCCCCAATTCGGCCGGGTGAGCAATTCACGCCAATTCTTTGATGTGATGCAGGCCTTCATGATGCGCATCCCAGACGGCCACATCGGCATGACGCCCAATGGCGACGCCTTTTGGGAGCGCGAGGGCGGCGGCTTCGGCTGGGTCCTGACCCAGCTGAGCGACGGCCGCGTGGTGGTCAGCCAGGTACTCGACACGGTTGAAGATGCCTCCACCGGCCAGCGGGTGAGCTCCCCCGCCGCCGAAATAGGCGTGCAAGTCGGTGCAGAGATCATCAGCTGGAACGGGCAGCCTGCGGCGCAGGCCCTGGCGGCTACGCCCTTGTTCTTCGGGCCGGCTTCCACCCCCGACGGTGAACTGCTGGATCGGCTGACCATGTTTGCCCGCATCGAACTCTTCCAGGCGCTGGACTTGGAGTATCGCAACCCCGGCGGCCAAAGCGTCAGCGTCACGCTGGCCTCGGTGCCGGAATTGGACTCGTACTTTGCTTCCTACGGGATCCCGGACGCTCTGCAGCAGCCAGTCGAAGGAGAGATCTTCGAGGAATTGGGCATTGCCTATATTCGGATCAATGACTTCCTGGGCGACCCCGACTTGATGGCGCGCACCTGGGAGCACTTCATCGCCGGGATGAATGAAGAAGGCGTGGAAAGTCTGGTTCTGGATATGCGCTACAACAGCGGCGGCAGCATGGGCTTGGCTTTCGGTTTTGCCGAATTCTTCTATGACGAAGAGGTTACCCTGTGGAGCGGCGAATACTACAACGGCCTGCTGGAGGAGTTCAAAGTCTCCGAAAAGCCTGTGCAGCTCAAACCGACCACAGACTACTTTGATGGCGACGTCATTATCTTGATCAGCCCGACCTGCGTTTCGGCCTGCGAAGGGTTCACCTATTCGCTCAGCTCCACCGGCCGGGCGCGTGTGGTTGGCTACAGCACCAGCGCCGGCGCCTTCGGCGGCGTGGGTTTGGGGCAGTATCGCTTCCCCGGCGACTACGACTTCCAAATCCCCACCACAAAGTCGATCGACTCGAATGGCAACACCATCCTGGAAGGGATCGGCATCGTACCGGACATTCTGGTGCCTTTTACCATGGACAGCCTGATGAGCAGTGAGGATGAGTTGCTGCAGATCGCCATCGCGGAGTTGCAGCGCTAAGATGAAGATTGCCTTGGGCGCCGACGATCGCCTGCCCGTGGTCGAGCACATCCTGCAGCGGCTGGCCGAACGCGGTCACCAGGTGCAGTGGTATGGCCCTCAGGCGGGGGAAACCGACCCCTGGCCCGCGGTCGCCCGCCAGGTGGCCGAGGCTGTAACCAGCGGGGAAGCGGACGAAGGCATTGTGCTGTGCTGGACGGGCACCGGCGTCAGCTTGGCGGCCAACAAAGTACCGGGCATCCGCGCCGCCCTGTGCGGAGATGCCGAGACGGCCCGCGGCGCCCGGCTGTGGAACAACGCCAATGTGCTGGCGCTTTCGATGCGCCTGACCACCCCAGCGCTGGCCGACGAGATCCTGGAAAGCTGGTTCAAGACCAAGTACGAAGCCAACCCCGGGGATGAGGCCAACCTGGCCCTGCTCGATGAACTAGAAAATACGCAAGGCTAAACAACGCCTTTGGTCAGCCCTTTCGGGTCAGCCAAAGGCGTTTGTTTAATCTCCCACGTGGATGGTATAGACTTCGCTGTAATCGCCCGCCGCGTAATCCCCGAAGCCATCGTTAAGCGGAGCGGTGAAGGTGGCGGTCACCGCAAAGCTGTGCTGACCATCCGGCCAATCCGAGAGCAGTACGGTAAGGAAATTGCAGGCAATATCGCCATCTTCATAAACTTCCAGATCCATGTTCTCCCTGCGGATGGCCCGGTCATTCAATTCCATAGACACTTGGATCTTGGCCCAGTTCTCGTTCAAAATATCCCTGGTGGTGGTGCACCACACATAGCCATCCATGACAGCCTGGGAACTTTCCATCATCACCGTGTAGGTCAGCACGCCGGGAGCCATATGGGCTTCTTCGCTGTATTCTTCAAGGGCAAATTCATACAGAAACGGGGTGCCAGCAAAGAAACTTTCCACTGCCTGAAAATCGCCATTGACAGTGGGCGACCCAGGGACCGACCGACCTTCGAGTGGCTCGGGGCGAGGAGGGCCGCTGACCGCGTCGGGTGAAATCACTGGGGAGCACGCCACCAGAAGCAGAGCCGCAACGAGCAAAAGTAAGGGTTTACGGATGTTCATATCGCCTCCATGGGTAGGCGCGAGCCATGGGGAATTCTAGCACGAAGCCTTTGCGCACCATCTTGCTTGGCCAGGTTGCATCAAAACGCGCTTACAATCTTTGGCGACTGACCATGATGAAAGTATTGATCGCAGACAAACTGGCTCCTGTAGCTGCGCAGCGTTTACGCCAGGCGGGAGTGGAAGTGGACGACCGGGCCGGCATCGAAGCCGGTGAACTGGCCGCCGCCCTGGCAGACGTAGACGGCCTGATCGTGCGCAGCCGCACCCAGGTGACCGCCGAGCTGCTGGCCCACGCCAGCCGGCTCAAGGTCATCGGCCGGGCCGGCGTGGGAGTGGACAACATTGACCTGCAAGCGGCGCGCCAACACGGCGCGGCGGTGGTCAACACGCCGGTCTCGACCAGCGTGGCTGTGGCTGAGTTGACGCTGGCGCTGATGCTGGCCCTGCTGCGCGAAGTGCCGCGGGCCGACAACGCCATGAAGCAGGGGCAATGGATCAAGAAGGATCTGCAGGGGCCGGAGCTGGCTGGCAAGACTTTGGGGATCATGGGCGTGGGCAACATCGGCGCCCAGGTGGCCAAACGCGCCACGGCCTTTGACATGCGCGTGCTGGGCTACGACCCTTTCCTGAATGAAGAGCAACTGAGCCAGCGCGGCACGCAACCCGCCAGCCGCGAGCAGATCTACGCCGAGGCGGACTGGATCAGTCTGCATCTGCCGCTGCTGCCGGAAACGCACCACATGTTCAACGCCGAAGTGTTCGAGAAGCTCAAATGGGGCGTCTACCTTGTCTGTGCAGCACGTGGTGGACTGATCGATGAAGGCGACCTACTGGCGGCGCTCAACTCCGGCCAGGTGGCCGGCGCCGCCCTGGACGTGTTCGAAACCGAGCCGCCGGGCCACAGTCCGCTGGTGGAACATCCCCGTGTAGTGGCCAGCCCGCACATCGGCGCCCAAACCGCTGAGGCGCAAACCCGCGCCGCGCTGGATGTGGCCGAAGAAGTGCTGAATGCCCTGACCGGGAAAACCCTGCGCTGGCAGGTGAAGTAGTAAACCAGATTACACTTATTGCTCTGAGGAGAAGCCATGTCTAAAGAAATGGAACAACTGAAGGAAATCCTGGCGGAGGTCTCTGACCTCAACAACGCCAGCGCAGTGCTGGGCTGGGACCAGCAAACTTATATGCCGCCCCGCGGCGCAGAAGCCCGCGGCCAGGCCCTGGGCACGCTGGAGAAGCTGGCCCACGAAAAGTTCACCAGCCCGGAAGTGGGCAAGCTGCTGGATGCGCTGGAAAAGAAAGCCGCCTCCTGGGACCCGGATTCAGACGAAGCCCGTCTGGTCAAGGTCACCCGCCGCGGCTTCAACGACGCCACCAAAGTGCCCAGCGCCATGGTCATCGAGCGCGCTGAGCTGACCACCATGGGCAACCAGGCCTGGCAGGAAGCGCGCAGCAAGTCCGAGTTTTCCATCTTCGAGCCGCACTTGGTCAAGCTGGTGGACTGGGCGCGCCGCTTCGCTGAACTGTTTGCCCCCTATGACCACGTCTACGACCCCGTGCTGGACCAGTTCGAGCCCGGCATGAAGGCGGCCGATGTCAAAGCCATTTTTGACGAGATCCGGCCCAAGCAGGTCGACTTGATCAAGCGCATTTCTGAGGCCCAGCAGGTGGACGACTCTTTCCTCCATCAGGAATTCCCGGAGAAGCAGCAGTGGGACTTCGGTGTGGATGTGGTGACCGCCTTTGGCTACGACTGGAGCCAGGGCCGCTTGGACAAGACCACCCACCCCTTCCAGACCACCCTGGGCGTGGGCGACCACCGCATCACCACGCGTGTCTACCCGGACTTCTTCAACCCGTACTTCTTCGGCACCCTGCACGAAGCCGGCCATGCCATGCACGCCCAGGGCGTTTCCGAAGACCTGAAGCGCACCCCGCTGTACGACAGCCCGTCGCTGGCGATCGGGGAATCGCAGTCACGCATGTGGGAGAACCTGGTGGGCCGCTCCAAGCCTTTCTGGGAGCATTACTACCCCAAACTGCAGAAGGCCTTCCCGGACCAGTTGGGCAAGGTGGATATGGAAACCTTCTACAAGGGCATCAACAAGGTGGCCCCTTCCTACATCCGCGTCGAGGCCGACGAGGCCACCTACAACCTGCACATCATGCTACGCATGGAACTGGAAATGGCCATGATGGAAGGTGAAGCCGAAGTGCACAAGTTGCCCGTGTATTGGAGCGAGCTGTTTGAGAAGTATCTGGGTGTGACCCCGCCCAACGACAAGGAAGGCGTGCTGCAAGACGTGCACTGGTCTTTCGGTCTGATGGGCTACTTCTCCACCTACGCATTGGGCAACCTGGTCTCGGCCCAACTGTGGGAAGTCATCGAGCGCGACATCCCTGACATCTCGGGCAAGATCCGCAATGCGGAGTTTGCCCCGCTGCTGGGTTGGTTGAACCAGCACGTGCACGCCCCTGGCGCAAAGTTCGAGCCGCAGGAGATGGTGCAGCGCATCACCGGGTCCAAGATCAACGGCGACGCGTACCTGCGTTACCTGGAAACCAAGTTCAGCGACATTTACGGCCTGTAGCCAGCCAACTGCATACAAAGGGACGGGCCCTGTGGCCCGTCCCTTTGATTTAACCGTCGCGGGCAAATCGTTCAGGTTATGATTGCGCATGATGGCGAATATCTTGTTCGTGGACGATGAGCCACTCACACGCAAACTCCTGCTGCAAGCCGCCACCATCCTGGGCCACCAGGGCATCAGTGCCTCCACACCGGAAGAGGCCATGCAAATGGCCGCCGAGCATTTGCCGGACCTGATCGTGACGGATGTGAACCTGGAGGGCCGCCAAAGCCTGGAGATGATTGAGCAGCTCAAACAGAGCGAAGTCACCAAGCACATCCCAATCGTGACGCTCTCGGCCCTGGACCTGGTGGAGATCCAGGAACAAGCCCGCGCCCGCGGTGCTGTGGACAGCCTGGAAAAACCCATTCGCCTACAAACACTGTTAGAGGTTATTCGAAAGTATGCCCCAGAAGACTGAGAAGATCGACATCGTGGTCATGCACGGTGACCAGACCGGGGAAGAGCTTTTGCTCCAATCCCTGCGCTTATTGGAACTCGAGCAGTTCGGCCTGAAAACCGAACTGCATCATTTTGATCTGAGCCTGAAGAACCGCCAGGCCACCAAGAATGCCGTAGTAGGCGAAGCTGGCCAGGCCATGCGCCAAACCGGCCTGGGCCTGAAGGCCGCCACGATCACCCCGGAGATCGCCGGTGACGTGGGCAGCCCCAACGCCATCCTGCGCAAAGAGCTGGATGCCCAGGTCATTCTGCGCACTGGCCGGCGCATCCCCAATGTATTGCCGGTAGGCGGCGCCCATGCGCCAATCGCCGTGGCGCGCATGGCGGTACACGACGCTTATGGCGCCAAGGAATGGCGCGAGATCTCGCCAGACGGCGAAGAGACCGCCTATCGCACCTCGCTGATCGAGCGCTCTACTTGCCGCGCCGTGGCCGAATTCGCCTTCCAATACGCGGAGAAGAACGAGGCCATCGTCTTCGGTGGCCCAAAATACACAGTCAGCCCGGTCTATGAAGGCATGTTCAAAGAAGAACTGGACGCCGCCTCCCACCGCTACCCGCATGTGGCCTATCGGCCCATGCTGATCGATGCCACGCTGGCTATGCTGCTGCAGTCCGGCGGCGAAGCCCTGGTGATCCCGGCGCTCAACCGGGACGGTGACCTGCTCGCCGACTTGATCTTGCAAATGTTCGGCAGCATTGCCGGCTCCGAGAGCCTGGTGCTGTCCTACGA
This sequence comes from Anaerolineales bacterium, assembly GCA_019637805.1. NCBI lineage: Bacteria > Bacillati > Chloroflexota > Anaerolineae > Anaerolineales > Anaerolineales bacterium. The sequence goes on from JAHBVB010000002.1 coordinate 1,144,874, forward strand.
CAGCAGCAACAAGGTGCGCGCCGTGATGGCCGAGGCGCCCCACGGCACCGCCCCGGCCCTGGAAGGCAAAGACGTGGCCAACCCGATGGCGATGATCCTTGCGGTCGCCGCCCTGCTGGGCTACGCCCCCGGCGCCAAGGCCGAGCAAGCCGCCCGCGCCATTCATGAAGCCGTGTTTGAGGCCCTCGAAGACGGCATGGCGACCACAGACTTGGGCGGCGACCTGGGCACCCTGGCTTTCACCGACGAAGTCATCCGGCGCGTAGTCAGCAAGCTAGAGGTATGGTCAGCCTTCTAGGCTGGCCCGGCCTGCGCACAACGGCCAGCCTGGGCATTGCCTGGCTGGCCGTTGTGCTGTCAGGTTGCCAGCCGGCGACAGTCGCCAGCGCGCCGGCGGAAACAGCCAGCCTGCCGGCGGCGGTGACCCCGCCAGCCGCCTCAGCAACGAATACTGCAATAGTTAAAGAAAATGCAATCCTAATTGCAGAAAAATTGGTTCTTCTGGAAGTTTCGGCGAGCCCTCTAACGCCTTCCGCGTTAACAGTCAGGCTGGACATCCCTGAAAGAGCGAGCCTGTTGCGCGTGGAGCTCTACGGCCAGGCGGGGCAGTTGTTGGGGCGGCTGCTGCTGGCGGCGCCCCAAGCTGGCCCGCTATCGTTGCAGATCCCCTATGAGGTCAGCGCTCCACAGACCGCCATCCTGGCCGCCAGCCAACAAGACGCTCGGGGGCGCATCGTGCGGCAGGTGAGCGCCGAAGTGACCCTGCAGGCCGGTGAGGGCGACAGCAACCTTCTCGCGGTTCATCAAAGCTATGCCATCGAAATTGAGCAGGCCATTCAGCTTGCCAGCGGCGCAGTGCAGGTCAGCGGCCGTGCCCGGCTGCCAGCGAACCGCGGCACGCTCGAGATCCGGTTGCTGAACGATGAGAACCGAATTCTGCTCAGTGCCAACCGTTTCATTCAGGAAGATGGAAGCTTTGAACTGGAGCTGGCGGGTTTCGTCCCGCAGCAGGAAGCTGCATTCCTGCTGACGGTGGTCGAACAGCAGCAGGGTGTGATGATTGCCTTGGACAGTGTGGAGATCTGGCTGAGGCCTTAGTAGGCGCCCACCAAAAAGCGGGCAATCGCGATTGCCGGAGAAAACACCAGCGTTTGCAGCAGGTCAATACCCATACGCGGCAGCACAAACACCATTGCCAGCAAAATGATCGAGCTGTATGGCCGCAAGTTTTCCAGGAAAGCCTTGCCGGAAGGCGGCAGGAAATAATGCAGCACTTTTTCGCCGTCCAGCGGGAAGAAAGGTAGCAAGTTGAACAGCATCAGCAATACATTGATCAGGACAAACACACTGAGCAACTGATACGCGCTCGGCAACCACTGTGAAGTGCTAAAGGAGAACGCCACCCAACCCAGGCGCAAGGGAATGGCCGCCGAAGCCGCCAGCAGCAAATTGGATGCCGGGCCGGCCAGGGCGACCAACATGGGGGCCGCGGGGGAGCGGCGCTGCAGGGCGTACAGATCCACCATCACCGGGCGCGCCCAGCCGAAGCCAGCCACCAACAGCAACAATGAACCCAGGGGGTCCAAGTGAACCAGGGGGTTTAACGTGAGACGCCCCTGACGGCGAGGCGTATCGTCGCCAAAGTAGTCCGCCGTCCAGGCGTGTGCAAATTCGTGAACTGTGAAAGCGGCCACCAACACGATGGCACGGCTGATCAGATCGGGCAATGTCACGTCAAAAAGCATGGAAGCAGGATTATAGCATGCGGGGGTTATAATGCCGCGCGAGCCCCTTTTTGGGGCGAAACCATCATGCTGCCAGACCTAAAACTCGATGATTTGGTGCGCCTGCGCAAAACGCACCCCTGCGGCAGCACCGACTGGAAAGTCGTCCGCCTGGGCGCAGACATTGGCCTGGTGTGCCTGGGCTGTGGCCGCCGTGTGCTGCTGGAGCGCCGCGAGCTGGCCAAGAGCCTCAAAACCTTGCTGCCTCCCTCAGCCCCGGAAGCTTAATGCCTACGCTCTTCTTGGTTGCCACACCCATCGGGAATTTGGAGGATTTTAGTCCCCGCGCCCAGCGCATCTTGAGCGAAGTGCAGCTGATCGCCGCCGAAGACACCCGCCACAGCCGTAAATTGCTCAGTCACTTTGGCATCCAAACTCCGCTAACCAGCTATTTTGCCCACAACGAACGCGTCAAACTTGACAGGATCATGGAAACGCTCGCCCAGGGCGATGTAGCCCTGATCTCGGACGCCGGTATGCCGGGCATCAATGATCCCGGCTACCTGCTGGTCCAGGCCGCGTTGCAAGCCGGCCACACGGTGAGCCCGGTGCCCGGCCCCAGCGCACCCGTGGCGGCCCTGGCCGCCTCCGGGCTGCCCAGCGACCAGTTCCTCTACCTGGGCTATCCGGCGCGCAAGGCCGGCGAACGCCGCCAAGAATTCGAGCGCGTCGCCGCCCTGCCCTATACGCTGGTCTTTTTGGAATCGCCGCACCGGCTGTTGGCCACCCTGCAGGACCTGTTGGCCACATTCGGTGACCGTCAAGTGGTCGTGGCTGCCGAGATCTCCAAGCTGTATGAACGTTTTTGGCGCGGGCCGCTCAGTGAAGCGGTCAGCGTTTTCGCTCAGGAACCCGCTCGCGGGGAATTCACCCTGGTGGTGGCGGGGGCAACTGCAGGCTCCGAAACCTGGGATGAGGCACGTGTGCGCGCCGCGCTGCAAGCCGCCAGCGATGAGCCACCCTCATCGCTGGCCCGGCGGGTGGCCGTCCAAGCCGGCTGGCGGCGCAGCAAAGTGTACGATCTGCTGCGCAGCCTGCAAGACGACTAAGATTGCCAGTATGATTGGCTCGAATTGGAAAGACGCATGAACCTCAACGATCTGGAGCACATCAAGAAAACCGACCCCCAGGGGATGATCGAGCACATCAACGGGCTGCCAGAGCAGCTGGCCGCCGCCTGGGAACTGGGCCAGCAGCTGTCCCTGCCGAACTGGCAGGGCATCCGCCAGGTGGTGGTCGCCGGCATGGGCGGCTCAGCCATCGGCTCGGACCTGCTGGCCGCGTACGCAGAACCCAGCCTGCGCGCCAACTGGACCACCTGGCGCGACTACGGGTTGCCCGGCTGGGCAGCCGGTGAAGATACGCTGGTGGTGTGTTCCTCGCACTCAGGCAACACGGAAGAAACGCTGAGCAGCTTCGAGGCTGCCAGGGCCGCAGGCTGCCGGGTGCTGTGCATCAGCACCGGCGGCAAGCTGGCCGCCCTGGCCGGCGCGGCAGACATCCCCGCCTGGCGTTTCCAGCACGCCTTCCAGCCCCGCACCGCCGTGGGCTATTCGTTTGGGCTGCTGCTGGCGCTGGCCGCTCGTCTGGATCTGCTGCCCGACCCCAATGCCGAAGTGACGGCCACCCTGGCCGCCATGCAAACCCAGCGTGCGGATCTGCTGCCCGAGGTGCCCGACATCCAAAACTCCTCAAAGCGCATGGGCGGCCAGTTAATGGGCCGCTGGGTGACCGTATACGGCGCCGGTCTGATGGCGCCCGTGGCACGGCGCTGGAAAGCGCAGATCAACGAGAACGCCAAGGCTCAGGCCAGCTACGAAGTGCTGCCCGAAGCCAACCACAACACACTGCAGGGCCTGCTGCAGCCAGAGGGCCAGTTCAGCGCCACTATGACCCTGTTCCTGCAGGCAGCCAGCAACCACGCCCGCAACGAACGCCGCGCCGAACTAACCCGCATGGCCACCATGGTGGAAGGCCAAAATACGGACGTGATCCATGGCAGCGGCGAAGGCCGCATGGCCCAAATGTGGACGGCGCTGCACTACGGAGATTACGTCAGTTTCTATCTGGCAATGGCCTATGGCATTGACCCCACACCCGTCCCGGCGCTGGCCGAGCTCAAGAATCAAATGAGCCAGCAATAGCCTCAGCATCCATGAAAGAGCTTAGGGCGCGGCTACAGCCGTACTGTTTCCCGCTGCTTAGCCTGGCGCTTTGCATTTTGGCTTACGGCTTGCTCAGCCCCTGGCTGGGCTTGTATTGGGACGACTGGCCGTTGACCTGGTTTTCACACGAGTTTGGCCCCGGCTCGTTTATCGACTTTGCCCCCTATCGGCCTGTTTCCGGCTGGCTGTACAGCCTTTCTTTCTTCCTTTTAGGCGAAAACCCTCTGGCCTGGCACCTGTATGCGCTGCTGTGGCGCTGGCTAAGCGTGCTGGCCTTTTGGCAATTGCTCCGCCTGGCCGGCGGGCGGGGGCGTTGGCCACAGGTCGCCTCACTGCTCTTTGCGCTCTATCCTGGGTTCAGCCAGCAGCCCATTGCCCTGATCTACAGCGTGTATTGGCTGTACTACACCGTCTTCCTGGCTTCACTGTGTCTGACTTTGCTCAGCTTGCGCCCCGGCGCCGCGCGTATCTGGCTGCTGGCTGCGGCATTGCTCAGTTCTGCAGCCGTCATGCTATCCACAGAGTACTTCTATGGCCTGGAGCTGGCGCGGGGACTGCTGATATGGAGCTGCCTGGACGGGTCCAGCAGGCAGCGCGCAATCCACAGCCTGCGCATCTGGTGGCCTTATCTGCTTTTGGTTGTGATGGTGTTTGCCTGGCGGTCCAGTCTGACCACGCAGCCCGGCAACTTATATTCGCTCGTGTTGCTGGACAAGCTGGCGGCCGCGCCGCTGCCCACCCTGCTGAACCTGGCCGGCACCATGCTGGGCGACTTCTTTGAAGCGGGCCTTGCCGCCTGGGGCCGCGCTTTTGAGACGCTCGGCCAGCTGACCCCTGGTTCGCTGGCCGCCCTCGCCTATGGCGGCACCGTGCTGCTGGCTGGCGGTCTGTGCTGGCTAGCCATACGCCGCCAGACAGACGACCAAGCGCCAATCACCCGTCTGCTGCCGTTTGCCCTGGGGGCGCTGCTGTTGTCTGGGCTGTCCTTCTGGCTGGCCGACCTGCCGCTGCGCATGGCCTTTGCCTGGGATCGCTTCACGCTGCCCCTGATGTTGCCGGTATGCCTGCTGCTGGCCTTGGGCATCGAAGCCTTTGCCCGGCGCAGCAAACCACTGACAATCTTCGCACTCTGTGTGCTGCTCGGCCTCAGCGCCGGATATCACTTCTTCAACGCCAACGCCTACCGAGAGGAATGGGAACGCCAGCAAGCCTTCTTTAAGCAACTCGTGTGGCGCGCACCTTACATTGCGCCACACACCGCCCTGCTCAGTGTCGAAAACACGCTCAGCCACTATACGGACAACTCCTTGGTGGCCCCGCTGAACTGGATTTACCGTCTGGAGCCGATTGGCGAACGCATTCCCTACTACATCGCCTACTTGGATATCCGCACAGACGCAGAACTAGCCGGGGACAGCGACCAGCCGATCCGCAAATCGTATCGCTACAACGTCTTTGAGGGCCAGCCGGGTGATGTATTGGTGCTCTACTACGCGCCGCCCGCCTGCCTGCGCATTCTGGATCCACATCTGGACGCGGTTTTCCCCATGCTGCCGGCGCTCCTGGACGAGCAGGTGCCGCGCTCCAACCTGGAGCGCATCGCGACTGAGCCAGAGCGCTCAGTGGTGGCCGATTTTCCCTATTGGCAGGCTCAACCGGAACAAAGTTGGTGCTACTACTTCCAGAAGGCCGACCTAGCCCGCCAGCACGGCGACTGGAACCAGGTGGTCGAGTTGGGCGAGATCGCTTTCGACCTAAATGACACGCCCAACCACGCCGCCGAACGCACGCCATTCATCGAAGGCTATGCTCACGCAGGCAACTGGCCGCGAGCGTACCAGCTGAGTCAGGAAACGCTGCGCATCAACCGCTTCATGCAGCCCATGCTTTGCCGGCTGTGGCAGCAGATCGCCGAGAACACGCCAGTATCCCCAGAGCGGGCCGAGATACTGGCAAAGGTCGAGGAAGACCTGATGTGCGAACTCGCCCCATAAAAAACGCCGCCCCAAGGGGCGGCGTTTTTTATTCGGATTTGCGTGCACGCGTTTTCTTGGGTGGAGCCGCCTCCACATAAGGTTCTTCTGGTACGATCAACCACATCACCAGGTAGACCAAAGGGCCAGCACCCCACATGATCAAAGCAAAGGCAAACAGCAGACGCACCAGCGTCGGGTCGATTTCCAGGTAGTCACCAAGACCAGCGGCTACGCCGCCTAACATACGGTTATGGTGAGAGCGATACAAACGTTTAACTGTCGTCACGAATATCTCCTTTCATCAATCTATACGGAGATTTGGAACAGAAAGTTACAACGGCTTTAGTCGCCGATCCACTCGATGATCGTGGCTTCACCCTGGCCCACGCCCACACACATGGTAGCCAGGCCGTAGTAGGGCCGCTTGGCCCCAGGCGCACGGCGGCGCATCTCATGCAATAGGGTGCCCAGAATACGAGCGCCCGAGCAGCCCAACGGGTGTCCCAGGGCAATCGCCCCGCCGTTGACATTGGTGATCTCAGAGCTGAGGCCTAGCTCGCGCATGACCGCCAGAGACTGCACGGCAAAGGCTTCGTTCAGCTCCACCAGGCCAATGTCGCCCAGCTGCAGTCCGGCGCGGGCCAGCGCTTTGCGCGTGGCGGGCACCGGACCCAGGCCCATCACCCGCGGCGGCACGCCGGCCGCCGCCGAGGCCACCACACGGGCCAGCGGTTTCAGTCCCAGGGCCTGGGCCTTCTCAGCGCTGGTCAACAGCAACGCCGCCGCCCCATCATTGAGTCCGGAGGAGTTGCCCGCCGTGACCGTGCCATCTTTGCGGAAAGCCGGGCGCAGCTTGCCCAGCGATTCCAGCGTGGTGTCGCGGCGCGGGCGTTCATCGCTGTCCACTAAGATCGGGTCACCTTTGCGCTGCGCCACTGGCACTGGAATGATCTCGGCAGCAAAGCGGCCAGCATCCATCGCGGCGACCGCACGCTGGTGACTCAACAAGGCAAAAGCATCCTGCTCTTCCCGACTGATGGGTGTGTCGTCGTAAATGTTCTCGGCCGTCTCGCCCATCGAATCATTTCCGTACTGCTCTTTCAGCGTCGGGTTGGGATAACGCCAACCCAGAGTGGTATCCCACATAGTGACGTTGCCATAGGCAAAGCCCTGGGCCGCCTTGGGTACCGAGTACGGCGCCCGGCTCATGCTCTCCACTCCCGCGGCGATGTACACATCACCCTCGCCGGCTTTGATAGCGCGGGCGGCCATGTTGACCGCTTGCAAGCCGGAAGCGCACAGGCGGTTGACCGTGACCGCAGCCACTTCCACCGGCAAACCAGCCAGCAGCACCGCCATGCGGGCCACATTGCGATTATCCTCACCGGCCTGGTTGGCGCAACCCATGTAGACCTCTTCGATCTGAGCAAGATCAAACGGGTTGCGCTCCACCAGGGCTTTCAATACGAGTGCGGCCATGTCATCCGGCCGCACGCTGGCCAGCGCGCCGCCCAGGGCGCCAATCGGAGTTCGAACTGCATCAATGATTACGGCTTCGGGCATGATCCCATCCTCTACCAAATTTAGCGATAGCCCATTGTAAATGATTCAAATTTGGGCTTTGGGTCTACAATGGGCCGACTTACTCCAAGAGGTCACTGTGCCCCCTTTTCCGCTTGCCGGTGAACTGGCCGCCCTGGCTGCTTCACTGCTGTTCTCCATTGGACCCACCTTCTTCACACTTAGCGGCCGCATCATCGGCTCGGCGGTGCTTAACCGCAGCCGCCTGCTGCTGGCCACGACCATCCTGATGATCCTTCATTGGGCGTTGTACGGGCAGCCACTGCCTCTGGAGGCCGGACAAGCCGCATGGGGCTGGTTCGCCCTGTCCGGCGTGATCGGCCTGACCCTGGGGGATGCCGCTCTGTTCCAGGCCTTCGTGCAAATTGGCCCGCGGCTGAGCATGCTGGTCTACAGCCTGGCGCCGATCCTGACGGCCCTACTGGGCTGGCTGTGGCTGGGCGACAGGCTCAGCGCCCAGCATGCGCTGGGCATTGGCGTGACACTGCTCGGCGTGCTCTGGGTGGTCTCTGAACGCCAGACTGGCAACACGCAAATTGAGCCGCGTGTATACGCCTCGGGGCTGTTCCTAGCCTTCCTGGGCGCCATCGGGCAAGCGGTTGGCTTGGTGGCAGCCCGGCAAGGCTTTGCGGGAGACCTAGCCGTGCTTTCTGGGCAAGTCTTACGCATGGGCTCAGCCGCTGTGGCGATCTGGCTGCTGACCGTGTTCAGCGGGCAAGTCCGCCACACAATCCAGACCCTGCGCAGCAATCCATTGGGCGTGCGCTTCATGATGCTGGCGGTGGTTTTTGGCCCAGTTTTAGGGGTCTGGTTCTCGCTGGCCTCCGTTAAATACGCCGCCAACATCGGTGTGGCCAGCACGTTGCAATCCCTGCCGCCGATTTTTCTGATCCCGATCGGTTACTTCTTCTTCAAGGAACGGGTCACTGGACGGGCGATCGTGGGCACGCTGCTCGCCCTTACGGGTGTCGGCATCCTATTCCTTTTATAATGCCAAACATGCACACTCCCTTATTATCCGGCGTCTACGCCGCAGCGGTCACACCCTGCAACCAGGCTGGAGAATTCGACCCGCCAGGCTTGCACCTTTTGCTGGACTTTCTAGCCAGCCGCGGCTGCCACGGCAGCCTGCTGCTAGGCACCACCGGCGAAGGACCGTCTTTCTCGGCCAGCGAACGGCTGGCGATATGGCAGGCCGCCGCAGACTGGCGGAATTCACATCCGGGCTTCCGTCTGATAGCCGGCACCGGCACCCCCAGCCTCAGCGAAACCATTGAACTCACCCAAACCGCCTTCGGCCTGGGCTTTGAGGCCGTGGTGGTGCTGCCGCCCTATTTCATCCGCAATGCCAGCCAGGAGGGCCTGTTTGATTGGTATGCAGCCCTGATCGAGCGGGCCGTGCCGAATGACCGCACGCTGCTGGGCTATCACATCCCGGCGGTCAGCGGCGTGGCCCTGCCGCTCAGTCTGCTGCAGCGCCTGAGCGAGGCTTTTGGCAGCAAGTTCGGCGGCCTCAAGGATTCCTCCGGGAGCCTCGAGTCTGCCCAAGACTACATCCGCGGCCTGCCGGGCAAAGCCGTGTTGGTGGGCAGCGACAAGCTGCTCAGCGCCGGCCTGGCAGCCGGAGCCGCTGGCTGCATCACGGCCCTGGCCAACCTGAACTCCGCCGAAGCCCGCGCCATTTATGATGCGCACCTGGCCGGCCAGGAGACGGCAGCCATGCAGGCGGCCCTGGACCTGCGCCGGGCCGCGCTCGAAGCGGCACCACCTGCCCCCGCCTATCTCAAAGCCATGCTTCACAGCCTGCACGGCTTGCCCAGTTGGGCGGTGAAGCCGCCCCTGCGAGACTTCACGCCGGCGCAGGTTGACGCAGCGGCCCAAGCCCTGAACGAATTACAGCGATGAGCCAACGCCGGGCCGAAGTGGTCATCTGCGGAGCCGGCATCCTGGGCATATCCGCCGCCTTTTTTCTGACCAAGCTCGGCCTGCGCCAGATCGTGCTGGTGGACCCGCAGGCGCCCCTGACTCTGACATCCGACAAATCGACAGAGTGCTACCGCAACTGGTGGCCCGGTCCAGGCGATGCCATGGTGGCGCTGATGAACCGCAGCATCGGCCTGATGGAAGAAATGGCCGTGCAAAATGGCAACCTCTTCAACCTGAACCGGCGCGGCTATCTGTATGTCAGCACGGCCGCAGACGGGTTGGAGCGCCTGCAG
>JAHBVB010000003.1 GCA_019637805.1 Anaerolineales bacterium
CACGAACCAGCCGATCAGCGCCTGCTTGCCGGCGCGGTAGCTGGCCACGTTGCCCGGGTTGGCAGCCACGATCTCCTCGCCCAGGGCGCGCAGCTCGCCTTCGTCGCTGACCTGGGCCAGGCCCTCGGCCTCCACGATGTCCGCGGGCGCGCCGTCGCCTGCCTGCACCCTGGCCAGCAACGCCTTGCCGGTCGGCGTGTTCACCTTGCCTTCGTCCATCAGCTTGAGGATCTCGGCCAGGTAAGCGGGCGTCAGCTTGAGCTCGCTGGCGCTCAGGCCTCTTTCGTTCAGCATCGCGAGGATGTCGTTCATCAGCCAGTTGGAAACGCGCTTGGGATCGCCACCGTAGCTGGCGACGGCGGCCTCGTAGTAGTCCGAGAGGGCGCGCTCGCCGCTGAGGATGTCGGCGTCGTATTCCGGCAGGCCGTATTGGGCGGTGAAGCGCGCCCGGCGGGCCAGGGGTAGCTCCGGCAAGCCGGCCTGCACCGCGGCGCGCCGGGCCTCGTCCAGGGTCACTGGCAGCAGGTCGGGCTCGCGGAAGTAGCGGTAATCGGCCTCGGTTTCCTTGCTGCGCATCTTGCTTAGCGTCCCCGTGTTCTCGTCCCAGCCCAGCGTCCAAGGCTGGATCTCTTCGCCATTCTCCACCGCGCGGATCTGGCGTTCGATCTCGGTTTCAATCGCTGAGCGCAGCGAGTCGATCGAGTTGACGTTCTTGATCTCGGTCTTGGTGTTGAGCTCCTTGCTGCCCACCGGGCGGATCGAGACGTTGCCATCGGCGCGCAGATGGCCCTTCTCCATGTCGGCTTCGGAGATGCCCAGCCAGCGCAGCAGCTGGCGCAGGCGGATCAGGTACTGCGCCGCCTCCTCGGCGGAGCGCAGGTCCGGCCCGGTGACCATCTCGACCAGCGGCACGCCGCAGCGGTTGAAATCGATCAGGCGGCCCCCGTCGGCGCGGTGCACCGTCTTGCCGGCGTCTTCCTCGATGTGCAATTTGTGAATGCTTACCCGGCGCACGCCGTCGGCGGTGGGCACGTCCATGCCCCCGCCGCGGGCCAGCGGTTGGTCATATTGCGAGATCTGGTAGCCCTTGGGCAGGTCGGGGTAGAAGTAGTTCTTGCGGTCGAAATAGGAGACCGGATTCAGTTCGGCGCCCATTGCCGCAGCCAGCACGGCGGCCTTTTCCACGGCGCCCCAGTTGAGCACCGGCAGCACGCCGGGCAGCCCGGAGCACACGGGACAAATGTTGGTGTTGGGCGGGTCGCCCCAGGAGTCAGCCTTGCAGGCGCAGAAGATTTTGCTAGCGGTGTTGAGCTGAATGTGGGTTTCCAGACCGATGACGGCTTCGTAGGCGGGCATGAGGGGATTTTACCAGTGCCAGGAATTAGCCCTCGGCCAGAACTAAGGACAGGTGACCCTTGTTCCTCGGCGCACAATTGGCGAGTATTAGTGAGGTTGCATCAGGAAGGAGGCTCCCATGCCCAGAGCACGAAACAAGGCCGAGTTGCTGGAATTTGGTGAAGCACAATACAACCGCCTGATTGGATTGGTGGGCGACTTGAGCGAGGAGCAGCGCGACGAGATACCCGTGTTCGACAATCGCACGGTCAAGGACATTGTTGCCCACCTGGATGCGTGGCTGCGTTTGTTCCTGGGTTGGTACCGGGCAGGTATGGCCGGCGAAAGCCACAGATTCCAGCGCCGGGCTACACCTTCAAAGAGCTGCCAGCGCTTAATGAGGCCTTGTACCAGCAAGAAAAGGACAAAAGTTGGGAGGCAGTCATGGGAAGCCTGCAGCAGACCCATGCGGAAGCGATGGCGCTGGTCAGGCTGCACAGCGATGAAGAGTTGACCGCCAAAAAGAAGTATCCCTGGACTGGTTCGACAAACCTGGCCAGTTATCTGGCCTCAACCACTTCCAGCCACTATGTGTGGGCGAATGACTTGATCAGGAAGTTCCGCAAGCGGATCGCGAACCGCTAATAACTGTAAAACCCTTTGCCGCTTTTGCGGCCCAGTTCACCGGCGGCGACCATTTGGCGCAGCAGTTCGGCGGGCTTGTATTTGTCGTCGGCGAAGTCGCGATGCAACACTTCCATGATGAACAGTACCACGTCCAGGCCAATCAGGTCGGCCAAGGCCAGAGGGCCCATGGGGTGGGCCATGCCCAGGCGCATGATCGTGTCGATGCCTTCGGCGTCGGCGATGCCTTCCTCGAAGGCGAGGATGGCTTCGTTGATCATCGGGCAGAGGATGCGGTTGGAGATGAAGCCCGGCGAATCTTTGACCACCACGGCAGTCTTGCCCATCTGCGCGCCGACTTCCAGGATGGCAGAGACGGTAGCGTCGGCGGTGGCCGAGCCGCGCACCACTTCCAGCAGGGTCATCAGCGGCACCGGGTTGAAGAAGTGCATGCCGATGACTTCGCCGGGCCGCCCGGTGCCGGCGGCCAGCTTGGTGATGCTGATTGATGAGGTGTTGGAGGCCAGGATGACGCCGGGCTTGGCGACCTCGTCCAGGTCCTGAAAGAGCTTGAACTTCAGTTCCGGGTTCTCAGTGGCCGCCTCAATGACCAGGTCGGCCTCAGCGACGCCAACCAGCTCAGTGGTCGTCGTGATGGCGCCAGCAGCGGCCTGCTGCTCGGCGGTCAGCTTGCCCTTTTCGGCCAGCTTGGCGGCCGATTTGTCGATGGCCGCCTTGCCGCGCTGTACCTGCTCTTCGGCCACGTCCATCATGGTCACCCGGTAGCCGGAGACCGCCGCGGTCTGGGCGATGCCGTTGCCCATGGTGCCTGCGCCGACGACGAAGATGTGCTTGATGTCCATGGGAACTCCTCTGGTAATAATAAGTGGAGATTAGAGATTGGAGATACTAGCTGCCTTGTTGCTCTTTCCACAGGCGGTGGTTTTCGTTGATTTGCCCGGCGTGCTGGCGGGGATGGTTAGCATAGATGCGCAGCCAGCGCTCGAAGGTGTAGGGGTCTTCGTATTCGGGGTGAATGCCGACATTGGCCCAGACTTCATCCGGCAAGTCTTTGATGAAATCGTAGGTCATGGCGCGCACCTGGCAGGTCAGCGCCAGCGCCGCGGCGGTATTCTCGCTGTGATAGTCGAGCTTGACGGCCCAGGCATCCTGGTCGTAAGCCATCAGGGGCAGCTCGGGGTCGGCGACCAGGCGACGGGCGCGCAGGAAGCTGTTGGTCTCGCTGTCCGCCAGGTGGATAATGACCTCGTGCACGCTCCATTCGCCCGGCGCGGGGCGGAACAGCCAGGCCTCCTGGGGAATGGCGGCCAGCGCCGCCTCAAATTCGTCGAAGGCGGTGCGATAAGACTCGATCAGTTGTTTGCGTTCGGCGGTGTCCATTTAGTCCTCGATCTCGATGGCCATGGCCACTGCTTCGGCGCCGCCCAAGCATAGCGAGGCGATGCCGCGCTTCAGGCCGCGGTCCTTGAGGGCGTAGATCAGCGTGGCCAGCACGCGGGTGCCGCTGGCGCCCAACGGGTGGCCTAGCGCTATAGCGCCACCGTGCACGTTGACCTTGTCCCAGTCCCAGCCCTGGTCGGCCAGGGCGTAGCCGTCGGCCAGCACCTGGGCGGCGTAGGCTTCGTTGAGTTCGATAAGGTCGACGTCTTTCAGGATCCAGCCGACTTTGTCCAGCAGCACGGGGATGGCTCGCGCCGGGGCGATGAAAATGTACTTGGGGTCCACCGCCGCCTGGGCGTAGCCCACCACGCGGGCCAGCGGCTTGAGGCCGAGTTCCTCGGCCTTGGCTCGGCTGGCCAGCACGGCCGCCGAAGCGCCGTCGTTCAGGCCGGGCGCGTTGCCGGCGGTCACGCGGCCGTCGGGCTTGAAGGCCGGCGGCAGTTTGGCGAGCGCCTCCAGCGAGGTGTCCCGTCGCGGGCTCTCGTCGGTATCCACCAGGGTGACGTTGCCCTTCTTGTCCTTGATCTCCACCGGCACGATTTCGTGTTTGAACTTGCCGCCATCGATGGCGGCGATGGCTTTTTCGTGGCTCTTCAGGGCGTATTCGTCCATGGCGTAGCGAGTCACTTCGTATTCCTCGCCGATGAACTCCGCCGCCTCACCCATGATCCAGTCTTCGAAGGGGTCCCACAGGCCGTCGTACTGCAGCGCGTCGGTCAGCTGGGCGTTGCCGTAGCGCAGCCCGCCGCCGCGGCCGTCCACCAGGAACGGTGCCTTGCTCATGCTCTCCATGCCGCCGGCGATGAATAGCTCGCCGTCGCCGGCCTTGATCGCCTGGCTGGCCAGCATGGCCGCCTTCAGCCCGGAGCCGCACACCTTGTTGATCGTGGTGGCGCCGCTGGCCGCCTGCACGCCGCCCCAAATGCCGGCCTGGCGCGCCGGAGCCTGGCCCAGCCCGGCCGAAACCACATTGCCCATGATCACCTCGTCGAAGGGCGCGTCGCCGCCCAGCCCGGCGCGCTGCACCGCGGCGCGCACTGCCGCCGCGCCGAGCTGCGGCGCGCTGAGGCTGCTGAGCGAACTGAGGAACTTGCCAATCGGCGTGCGCACGGCGCTGAGAATGACCGGCTCATATGCGTGATTGTTTGGGGTCATAACCATCCTGTATAGGGGGTTGGGGGTGTTTCGAATGATCCTGAGACCAAGTGTACCTTAATTATAAAAGTGGCCCTTTTATTGACAAGCCGGGCAGTTCCTGCTATTGTAAAAATGCATTTGCAGTGGGCAAAACCTTCGAAAAGGGAGGCTGGCAATGAACACAAACCAAATTGTGATTTCTAAGCGAACAAGCAGCCTCCACCGCGGGTGTTTCTGATTTACGCGACCTGATTAGAAGACCCTAAAACCGCGGGAGGCATCTCCAGCGGTCTTTTTTGTTAACTTGCATTTGGAGATTGGGATGAAACAATCTAATGCTTTGACAACTAGTTTGTTTTCTTGCAGCATCTTAGCGCTAATTTTGGTCGCCTGTGCCCCCACCCCGGTGGCGCCTACACAAGCACAGGCCCCCGCACTGCCCCGCGGTGCCCCAATGGGTGGCCCTGCACAGCAACCAACACCAGAAAACACCGGGCCGGTTTACAAAGACCTGAGCGTGCGCCCGCAAATTTGGTTTGGACTGCCCATGGACCCAAACCGGCGCCTGGGCGAGTCAATCTATCCACCGGATTTCTACGAGTTATTCCGCGATGGATCCGCCTGGCAGCAGGCCGCCGAGGGGGTGCACGTGGTCATCCTATACTTGAGTTGGATAGAGAGCCATCACAACACAGCTGAATTTCGCAGCATAATCGAAAACATACAATCACGCGGCATCGCGATTGCTTTCGAGGCGGGGCCGCTGACCGAACGCGGCCAGTGCAACGCTAGCACGATCGAGGGCTTTTCGGGGGCAAAGCCGGCCGGCGATGTAGCCAATTACATTGCCGGCGTTGGCGGCACGCTGTATGCCTATGAGTTGGAGCACGGCTTTGGGGCGGCTACCTACAACGATCCAGCCTGCCGGATGAGCCCGCTGGCCATCGCCCAAGACGCGGCCAATACTATCCAAGCGGTTTGGGAGGTTTTCCCCGAGGCCAAGATGGGACTGATCGAAACCGCAAACCTGGATGTAAAAACTGTGGCGACCTGGATGGATGCCTATCGTGAAGTGATGGGCAGAGAAATGGACTACTTCCATCTGGACATCAGCTACTACCGGATCGATTGGGCGCAGCGCGCCAAAGAGATTGAAGATTATGTCAAATCCAGAGGAGTGGAGTTCGGCATCTTCTACTTTGGGGACGTTGACGATGGCAGCGATGAAGAATGGCTGGAGCGCACTGAGCAGCGTTTTGTGGAATACGAAGTGCTCCACGGTGGGCAGCCTGACCACGTGATGCTGCATTCCTGGCATCCATACCCCATGAGGTTTCTCCCTGAAACCGAGCCGGGAACTTTCACCAACCTGATCCTGCGTTATCTGCGACCGCGCAGCATGTTGAACGTCCACACGGCAGGCCAGACAGCCCAAGGCGTACTGCAGGATGAGGACGGCAACCCCATCGCCAATGCGCTGGTGCAAATCAAAGTGCGGCCCATCAGCGGCGAGGGCGTGTTCGCCGAATACACTGTCAGCGGCACCGTGCCGGAAGATGCCACCTTCGCCGATGTGGGTATGCGTATCAACCTCGAATGCGACTGCGTTGGCACGGCCAACCTGGCCCTGGACCAGGTGGAGTACCTGCAGGCCGGTGATGCAAACAACCGGGTGCCTAATGGCAGGTTCTCCAATGGCCTCAATGGCTGGGGCGTCTGGGGCAATGCCGAGACGAACCTCGTGGCAGGCGCCAGCGGAAATGCCCTGGGCATCCGCTCGGCGCGCAATCAGTTCATGGGGCTTAACTCAGCCCAGTTTGCGGTAACTCCGGGCAGCGAGTTCACGGTCACCTTCACTGCGCGGGTGGATCCTCGTTCGCAGGGCAGTGGATACTTCAACCTCGTCTTCCAAAACCAAAGCGGCGAGGTGCGCCGGTTTACCCTGCCCATCCAGGGTGGCGAAGCCATGATGGCCGAGACAATTACCGCCGCAGACGGCAGCTACACTGTGGAACTGGGCATCCTGCCTCAAGGCGAGAGCGCGCTGATCGCCTGGTTCCCTGGCGATGACCAGCTGTGGCCTGCATTGGCCGAAACCCTTATACGCCGATAAAACAGATGATGAAACGATTAGCCTCCTTTTTGGCCGCTTTGTTGCTTGTAATCGCTATTGGCCTGGCCGTCTGGTCGATACCCTCCGCAGGCCAACAAGTGAGCACGACTCCCATCCTGGCCTCGATTTCCAGCCCGCTGGACCAGGCCGAATACCCTCTCTTTGGCGCAGTCCCTGTGCATGGCGAGTTCTATGCCCAGGCGCCACTGCTGCGCTTGGAATTGTGGGTCAACGGCAACCTGGCTGCGCAGCACACTCCAGAAACTGCTTCCGGCACGCAATACCACCATTGGGAGTGGCAGCCGGAAGGCACCGGGCGGCATACCTTATATGTAAAGGCCGTTGATTTCCAAGGCAAGAGCGCTGTTTCCCATGTCGTGCACATCCGTGTACTGCCCACTGCTGGCGCTGACCTTTTGGTGACAACCGAGGGAAACGACAGTTTTGAGAGCCTGGCAGAAGAATATGACCTTGCGCCGCAGGAGATTGCTTTGGCAAATCCCGGTCTTCCGCCGACTGGGCAGCTGCCCGCTGGGGAACCAGTACGTTTGCCAGTGCCTGGTCTGGAAGTCCCAGCCGTGCAGCCCGCGCCGGCCGCGCGGCTCAACACCGCCGGCAGCCAGCCGGCGCTGCCCGGGGAGCCGAACCGCTATCTGCATTTCTTCGGCAGCTTGCTGAGTAACTTTGTTCCCACTCCACTGCCCGCAGCCCCTTCACTGCAGGGGGATGTGGTCAACTGCAGTATCCGTTTGCTGATCAACGACAGCTCAACAAACGAGAACGGCTTTCTGGTTTACCGCCTGGGGCCGGACGCGGGCAGCTTCAGCCAGGTCGCGTCTTTGCAACCCAAACTACAAACCGGCTCCCTGGCCTATGTGGAAGAAGCCAGCGCCGGCATATATCAGTACTATGTAAGCGCTTTCAACACCAGCGGGGAGAGCATCGGGAACAGCATACAGGTCAGTGTACCGGAGGAGTGCACCCGCAATGCAGCGGTAGGCCGCCTGAGCAACCTGCTGGGCAAAGACACCTCTGGTTTTGATAACACTTATGTTTATCTTTCGGTCAACGGCGGCGAATGGATCCGTTGGCCCCACAATTCCAACGCCTTCCTGGAGCCGGACCCCATGATTGACCTGGGGCAATTCGCTGGCGGGCAGGAACCCAGCCTGGTGCTGGGCGAGGCTTGGGGCTGGCGGGATGGGAAACTTCACTTCCTGGGCCTCTTCGGGCAGGACAATGCAGCCCCGCCGGACCATGCTGTGGCTGCCCCCAGCGCAGGCCTGCTGGCCCAAACTGTACTGGAGACCCGGCACGAGTTCTATGCGGCCATCCAGCAACAGCAGCAGGGCGCCATAGACTGCACTGCTTTGACCAGTTTCATGGTCGAGTGCAACAAACCCTGGAGTGACGAACAGGTGTACAGCGTGCTGAAGAAAACCACCTTCCGCTGGACGCCGGGCGTCGCAGTTCAAGACGCTCTGTGGCAAGTTTCCCTGAACCCATTCCCGGAAAATAATTTACTTAATCCACCCGGAGTAGTGCTTTCGGGATATGCACCCGGGCTGCCCTCCCTGGGTGTGAAATCTGGAGAAACACGCTTCCTCGACATAGATCTGAGCCAGGTAAGCCTGGAGACCTTGATCGAAGTCCACCAGCAGGGTGGTGTGCAGGACAACCAGATGCTTATGCCCTTCCCAATGCCTTGGGATTCGGCCCTGACGAAGAACACGCCGCAATTCCACTCGAACGCATTGGTTTCCGCCAACTCGAGCCTGGTCGACAAGCTCTATGACCCGCACCCAGGGCTGAGGCGCCTGTATGTGCGCATCATCCCGATCAACAACGGCCTGCCCGCGGGGCTGCCTTCCAATACAAACGTCATCTACTACGACTTCCAGAAACAAATCCCCACAATAGCGCGCCTGGATTATCAAGTGGAAATCACCGATTTCCATATGGAAAATATGCCACACCCCGCGTACCAGTACTGTGTTGAAGTCACTTGGAACCAGTACCCGAAGGATCATCCTTTCGGTATAGGCTGGCAGCCAGGGGATGTGAAGTGCCCGAAAACGAAGAGCAGCCAGGCTGGGGGCGGTGGTTTCATTTCTGATCTGGGCAAAGCTTTTGAAAGCGCAATCAAATGGGCTACTAATAAAGCCGCTGGGCTATACAACGGGGCCGTGGAATTTGTGACCAAATGGTCGGAGAAGCTGAACCCACTTTGTATGCAAGCAAAAGGGGCAGCGAATCTGACCGGCACGGCTGAAGAAGAAACCAAGAAAGTCTGCGCCAAAGTAGCTGAAACCACCGTCAAGGGGGTGATGGCGGCCTATGGGCTGCCGCCCAGCCTGCCGGACTATGAGACCTTGAAACAACAGGGCAAAGAATATTTGGTCAAGCTGGCGGCCGAAGAGATAGGTGTAGAGTGCGGCACCGAATGTCAAGAATTTCTCGGCCAGCAAATTGATGGCATCTGGAATGAGCTGTCTTCCACCAAAAATTCCAGCCCCAGCTGCAATAACCCTCTGGCCGAACATGCCGGTTATATACCAATGTGTCCTGTATCTTGGATAGAGTGGAGAGCAGACCCGCGCGGCCAATATGCTCCGGCAATCGTCACCGTGCGGGTGACCAGGCCGCCGGACCCGGATGAAGGTTTTTATCAGCCAGCGCCGGACGCCAAAGCCTGTCAGCTGCAGGCCGCGCTGATCCCGCACGAGAACAACCACTGGCCGGGCAAAAGTGTCAGCCGACCAGCTTACATCGGCGGGGTAAAGAATCCACAAAGCACCTGGCAGGGCCAAAAGATTCTTGGGAATGCCTTGTTCGACAGACTGCACGCCACACGTACAGTCGAGCTCCCCATGTTAGCTCCTGGGGAATCGTTCAGCATTCCTGTATTGATCTATTCCGAATCTCATACTTACGGTCCTAAGTTGCCGGGAACAGAAATGTATGACCCCTACATGGACTGGATGTATGTCTATCATGGCATGAGCTATACACTCTGGGTCAGCTGCGGAGGAAACGAAGCTACCTGGCAAGTCGGACCCTTCTACCTGCCCTACTGGAATGAAAAATAAGCTAAAGGCAAAGATGACAAAACTATCGCGCTATGCAGTGTTGTTCAGTTTCGCTCTGCTTTTGGCAGCCTGCGCCCCAGGAACTGCGGCTGGTCCCAGCGCCTGGATTGATGCGCCGCTAAGCGGAAGCCAGTTTGTGGTTGGGCAAGACGTTGAGATCGTTCTGCATGCAGGCGAAGCAGGCGGCATCAGCGCCGTAGCCCTCAGCCTAGGCGACGAACTGCTGGCCACACTGCCCAATCAGGGCTCAGCGGCGTTTGTGACCCTGCGCCACACTTGGCGGCCGGACGCGGCCGGAGAATACCTGCTCAGTGCCGTGGCGCAAAACCGCAGCGGCGAGTGGGGCCAACCCGCCCTTGCCCGCATCATTATCTTGGGAGAGGAAGATGCGCCGGAAGAGCCACCGGTAGCGGCTCTTGCGGAAGACTGTACAGACAGCGCCGAACTGCTCAGCCAGGCGTTACCTGACGGACGGGTGTTTGCCCCGGGCCAAGAATTTACTCAAGAGTGGGTATTGAGGAATTCCGGGAACTGTACTTGGAGTACTGGATATAAGCTCGTGTTCTTCAGCGGAACTCGCGCCAACATAAACAACCCCCAGATCAGCCTTGGGCAAAACGTCCAGCCAGGCGGCAGCGCCAGCTTCTCGCAAGGTCTGGCTGCACCGGCCCAGCCGGGCAACTACACCTGGCTGTGGCAGCTGCAGGACGAGCAGAACGACAGGGTCGATGCGGGTTTTTTGGGCACCGGGCGTATCCAAATCCAATTTAGCGTACAGGCCCCTGATGAAGAACCGTCCGGCCCGGTTGGAGTGGCTACTACGCCCGCGCCGCTGGCAGATACGCAGGCTCCGGTTATTTACACGCTGCACTGGTCGCCGACCCAGCCCACAGAAGACGATTACTTGTCCTTCAGCGTCACAGCTGGGGACAATGTAGGTGTAACCCGCATCGAAATCTACTTTGTCCGCCAGGGCCAGAGCGGCGGGCTGATACACACCTGCCAGAATTCAAACGTGTGTACCTTCAATTACAGCCAACCGCTCAACGCCGGCACGTACATTTATTCCGCCAGGGCCTATGATGCAGCCGGCAACCAGGTCAGCTCTTTCAATCAAAGCATTCAAGTTGCTGCAGTAATCCGCTAAGCCAAAGGAGTTCAAGAAATGAATCGAAAGATCGCCTTAGCAGTTTTGGCCGCCCTAATGGCACTCTCCGCCTGCGCCCCGTCCGGTGGGGCAGCGCAAACCGCACAGTTGGCCGCTGCGCAGCAAACTTTGGACGCCCTGAACGCCGCTCCGGCTAACCCCACCAGCACTCGCGTGCCGCCCACCACTGCACCCACCCGAGTGCCGCCGACCGCCGCACCTACCCAAACTGCCACACAAGCGCAGCTGCCCGGCGGCAGGGTGGAGCCGCCGAAAGACCTAGTCATCATCGAGTTCGACGATGTGCCCATACTTCCCTCGCGGATGAATACCTGCTATACCGAGCGCCAGGATATGAGCCCCTTTGGGGCTGAGCGATGGAACGAGGGCGACCAGTTGTTCGGTTCCGGACCAGATTGCCAACTCGTGTTTGAGTTGAGGGTCAATGAGACCAACTTCTACAACCTGATGCTCTACGGCACCATCGCGCCTGACTATGGTAAAGCGCGACTGGAAATACGCCGCGGGGACAGCATTGACCTGATCTATAACGTCGAGTTGTATGATCCCGTAGTTCAGCCCGGGCGAGCCCCGCTGGATTTAGGGAACTGGTTGCTGAACAAAGACGAGACAAACCACTTCGTGATCACGATTTACGATACCAATCCCGCATCAGGCGAATACAAGTTCGGTTTCGATTTTATGACCATGGAATGCCTGAACCAGATCCGGGGAGGCAGTTGTTGAGATAAGAGCAAATCAAAACAAAAAAGGCGAGGGTGTTGCACCCTCGCCTTTTGTTTTAAGCTGGCCAGGCGGCCTTGAGCCGCTCCCAGGTTTCTTCCAGGGTTTCGGGCAGCACGCGGGTTTGGCCCAGGGCCGACATAAAGTTGGTGTCGCCGTTCCAGCGCGGCAGCACGTGCAGATGCAGGTGCTCTTCGATGCCGGCGCCAGCCGCCGCGCCCAGGTTGGCGCCCAGGTTGAAGCCGCCCGGCGCATACACGGAACGCAACACGCCCACGGCGGTGTTGGCCAGTTCGAACAGCTCGGCGCGGGTTTGGGGCGTCAGCTGCTCCAACTGGGCGATGTGCTCAAAGGGCAGTGCCAGCAGGTGCCCGCTGGTGTAAGGGAAGCGGTTGAGCATCACGAAGGCTTTTTCGCCGCGATGCAAAATCAGGTTCTCGGGGCCGTCCGGTTTCTTAAGGGCTGCGCAGAAGACGCACTCGCCAGCTTTGCTTTTGTCGCGTTGGATGTAGGGCTTGCGCCATGGGGAGAAAAGACGCTGCATGGGGGGCTCCAGCCCCATTGTAGCAGACCGACCCAAGCCGATTTGTAGTATGCTCACATTATGGAACAATTGTCCATGTTCGCCGGGCCGCGCCCGACCCTGACGGTCAGCGACATCTCGCGGGTGCTGCGCGCTCTCATCGAATCCGAGGGTATGCTGCAGGATGTGTGGGTGCGCGGCGAGGTGACCAACTTCTCGCGGCCCAGGTCCGGCCACTGGTACTTCACCCTCAAAGACCATAACGCCCAATTGCCTTGCGTGATGTGGCGCAGCACCGCCGAGCTGCAGGCGCACATCCCCAAAGACGGCGACCAGCTGGAGGTACACGGCGGGCTGAGCGTGTACGAGGCCGGCGGGCGCTACCAGCTGTATGTGGACGAGATCCGCACCAGCGGCGAAGGCGCGCTGTACCAACGCTTCGTGCAACTGAAGGCCAAGCTGGAGGCCGAAGGTCTCTTCGACCCGGCGCGCAAGCGCCCACTGCCCGCCTGGCCGCGGCGCATCGGCATCGTCACCTCGCCCAGCGGGGCGGCGCTGCAGGATATGCTGCAGACCCTGGCGCGGCGTTTCCCGTTGGCCGAAGTGGTGCTGGCCCCCGCCGCGGTGCAGGGCGAGGAAGCCGCCGCCGAGATATTGCGCGCCCTGGCCGGGTTAAACCAGTTCGCCCAGCCGGATGTGATCTTGCTGGCCCGCGGCGGCGGCTCGCCGCAAGACCTGGCCGCGTTCAACAGCGAGCGGCTGGTGCGCGCCATCGTTGCCTCGGCAGTACCGGTGGTCAGCGGCGTGGGCCACGAGACCGACTTCACCCTGGCGGACTTCGCCGCCGACCTGCGCGCCCCCACGCCCACCGCCGCCGCTGAGCTGGCCACGCCCAACCAGGCCGACCTGGCCGCCCAAATCGCCGCTTTGCAGCAGCAATTGGCGCGTTATTCGCCCGCTGCATTGATCGCCCGCCAGGGGCAGCGCCTGGACGAGCTGGCCCTGCGGGCGACCCGTGCGCTGGGCGGGCGCCTGGAGCTGCTGCGCGCCGGCCTGGGCGCAGCCCAGGCCCGGCTGGCGGCGCTGAGCCCTGAGGCGGTGCTGCAGCGCGGCTACGCCATCGTGGCGCGGCCGGGCGGGGCGGTGCTCTCCAGCGCCGCGGCGGCGCAGCCCGGCGAGGCGC
>JAHBVB010000004.1 GCA_019637805.1 Anaerolineales bacterium
AATATAGCCGTGATTGAAGATGATCACGGGCCAGCCCGTGGCGGGTACTTCCCCGAAGGGAACCGTGAGCAGGCCATATTGCTTAAGCCCATCCGACAGATACGAGGCGATGTAGCGGGCGTAATTGCTGCCGTTTTCCAGCACTTCTTCGATGGTGAGCGCAGCGGCCGGGTAACTGCGCTGGCGCAAATATTCGATGCTTAACGGATGCAGCGGCAGCGGGGTCGCCGTCGGGGTGAGGGTGGCGCTGGGGCTGGGGCTGGCAGTGAAGGTGGCGGTAGCGCTGCTACGCGCGATGAACGGGGTGGGTAAGCCTGCCGCGCCTCCCTGCGGGAGGGTGCAAGCGGCCAGCAGCACACAACAGAGGATCGCCAGGCGGATAAGGCGCAGCTTCACGCGCAGTAGTGTACCCAACGGCTTGCGCCGCTCGGGCTTTTTTGTCGTGAGCGCCGAGCGTCAGGCCGCGGCGGGGTGCAGCTCCTGCCAGATCTGATCGAGTGCCTGGCTGAAGGCTTGGGTACCTTGAGCACCGGAGACGGCGTACTTGCTGTCGAAGATAAAGAAGGGCACACCCTGGATGCCATACTGGGCTGCCTGGCCCAGGTCCGCCTGCACTTCGGTAGTGTAAGCATCTGAGTCCAGGGCGGCACGCGCCGCCTGCGCATCCAGCCCTACTTCGCTGGCCAACTGCACCAGTGTTTCGCTATCGGCGACGCTCAGCCCGTCTGTGAAGTACGCCTTGAACAGGCGCGCCAGCATGGCGGCCTGCTTGCCCTGGCTGGCGGCGAAGTGCACCAGCCGGTGGCCGTGCAACGTGTTCACCAGCTTGGCGGCGTGGTGGTTCATCTCCAGGCCCAGCCCGGCAAACATCTCGGCTACTTGCTGGTTCATGTGATCGGCCTGGTCTTCGCTGATGCCACGCTTGGCCGCCAGCATGGCATTGATGCTTTGCTCGGCAACGAACGGAGCATTGGGGTCCAACTGAAAGCTGTGATGCACGATCTCTACTTCGTCTTTGTGGGCAAAGCTGGCCAGGGCCTGATTGAGCTGGGTGGTGCCTGCGTAGCAGAAGGGGCAGGCGATGTCGCTCCAGATATCAATTTTCATGTTCACTTCCTTTGCACTGATTATATCTACTGTCCTCGATTTGAATTCTGCGCGTGGCTTAGCCGGCATTAACCTGTTTGCTTGACAGGCGGGCGAAGCTTCATAAGATGGCCGCATGTCCAATTTCACTCGTCAGTCGCGAGCTGCAATGTGCATGTGTATGCCAAAGCGATGGAGCTTCTCCGCCGCGCGGGCACACACTGCCTGTTAGCTGCTCACGACAAGCCCATCGCTCTCCCTGTGTATGTATCCAGAATGACGGTGGGCACTGACCTCACCGAGAACCCCAAGGGGTTGGGTATCCGCGAGCTGGAAGCAGCCCAACTGGTGCACTCGTTGGAGGACACAGCCATCGCGGTGATCAACGGCAACTATGCCGCGCAATCGATGGGTGCCTCCGCGACTCAGGCGGTACTCAAGGTGCTGCTGCCCGAAGCGCTGCCATCGCTGGTGCTGGGGTCAGCCTCACCGTCATCAGCCTGGTAAGTTACTCAGCTATGGCGGGGGCGATTGGCGGAGGGGTTTGGTGATCATCAGCCCGGATGGAAGCGCTTTTGTGGGTTTTCGATTTAAGCGCTCTGACGAGTATATTTTCTGGTGGAAAGCGCCGTGGTTGTGGATCTGGCTACAGCAGAAACACTCTATGAGTATCCAATGCCGTCCGAGGTCGTATCCCTTTTACCTCCTTTAGAGGTATTAGGCGCGCACATTGTGTGGCCCGTCACAGTAGCTGTCCGCGGCGTGTCTAGGGCTGGAAGTTGACCCAGGCGTCGTACACGGGGCGTTTGTCTCCGCTGGCATCCCGCAGGGAAATACTGCCGAAAAGCTGCACCTCGAGCGAATCGGGTGCGGCGTTGATGGGGTTGATGAACAGCCAGTTGAGGATGCTTACATTGGTTCCTTGAAGGATCCGTTGCAGCGCGTGCACATAACGCAACTGCGCTTGCGGGCCGCGCTCCCATGGAGCGTTTAACCCAAGCTCTTCAGCCGGCCAGCCGGTCTCCGTGATTGCGATCGATTTGCCGGCGGCGCGCTGCAGTAGGGGCGCCAGATAGTCATCCGGGATCTCCTCCGGCGTGGCGGCGCTGAACCAGGGGTAGAGCGTAATTCCGACGACATCCATCTTGCTCATATCGTGAGCTTCGAGCGCGCCCCAGTGGGCTTGCTCCCAGCCGTTGAGCCGGCCGAGGCCCGCCATGCGCTCATATTGGAAGATGGGGCCAACCTGTGTAGCAGGTGAGGCAGCTTTGATGGCGTCATAGGCTTGGTTGTAGACTTCGACCCAGCGCACATACTCCTCAGGCTGGGTGATGAAGTATTCATCGTTCTCATTGCCGAGGAAGAGATAGGGCGGATGGTGCTCGGCGGCAAAGCTCACCAGCATTTGGATGAACAAGGCACGCGCCTCAGCATTGCTCCAGTTGTTGGTGACGTTCGTGGGGAGATCGAGATGCAGCTGGGCGCCGCTGCGCCAGCCAAAGACGATGGTGGGCGTGAAGCCGTATTGAGCGGCAGCCTGCATGAGGCCGGCAGCCGCTTGCGGCGGCTGGCCGCTGCTGTCGATCGAATCACGCCAAGCGCCGTTGAACATGACTGCGCCGTTGGGCAGGCTGGCTACTTCTTCAAGGAATTGGGGATACTGGCTGTAATCGCCCGGGAAGCCCAGCGGCGAGATGCCGTAGCCTTTGAGTACAGCACTGCCCGCCGGAGGGGCGGGCAGTGTGGTTGGTAACGCGGTGGGGGAAGCGCACGCGGCGAAAAGCAGAACTGCTGCAACCCACGCCCAAGGTTTCATTGCACTAGCGCAGCCCGGTCTCCATACGGGCGATGACCATGCGCTGA
>JAHBVB010000005.1 GCA_019637805.1 Anaerolineales bacterium
CGGGTTGCCCTGCGCATCCGTGACGGCAACGAACAAGGTGACGCGCGGGAACTGGCTGGTATCCACCTGGGTGATGCGCACCTGCAAACCCTCCTGGGCCAGCGGGGCAAAAGCCAGGCCGGAGAGCAAGCTGAGTGCAATCAGAATGCTGAGTGTGAAGCGCGGGAGTGTGTGCATGCTTACCTCTTCTCGTGATAGACCAGTTGGGTATTGCCCAGGCGGATGGCCTGCTCGTCCAGCAAACGGGCCTGCTGCACTTTGCGCCCGTTGATGTAGGTACCCTTCTGGCTCATGTCACGGATGTTCATGTGGGTATCGCCACCGGTCAGGATGGCGTGCTGCGGGTCAATATCCGGGTCAGGCAGCACAATGTCTGCCTTGAGGGCGCTGCTGCCCACATAGGCAGTAGGCCCATTGGCGTGAATGAATTTATCCAGCACGAATTCGGTGCCTTTGAGCTTGCCGCTGACCACTTCCAGCCAGGCCCGCGAGAGCAGCAAGACGATGAGGGCGATCAGTGCACCGATAGCCGCGCCCAGCAGGCCGAGGCCAATCGCCTTGCCAATGAGCGCATCGGCAAGGCGGACACGCGCCAGCTCCAGCAGCAGGCCGCCCAGCGCCCCACCCAACAGGCCACCCAGGGCGGGCTTCCACATCTGCGAGCCGCTGCTAAAGCCCAGCCCGGCGCCAATGAAGCCGCCGAACACCGCCCAGCCGACGGCACGCGTCCACGCCTCTCCGCCCAGTAGCTGGAAGGCCCCCTCGGCCAGCGGCAGGCCAATCGCACCGCCCACCAGGCCGAACAGGCCATTTTGCAAACCGGCGCGCAGGGCATAACCGGCGCTGCGCAAGGCTACGCCTTCGCTGGCACCGATCAGCGCTCCAATGCAGAAACCAATCAGGCCGCCCACTACGACCTCACTGAGATAGACGTTTTGCGCAAACGACAGGCCGAGCACATTGCTGACCTGCCAACCGATCAGGCCGCCAATAGCGCCCAACAGGGTGTAGTAATACAAACGCGTGATGCGGCTCATGAATCAGCCTCCGTTTGGGATTTGGATGGTGGTTTTGCAGCCTCGGGTGCTTCGGGCTGCGGTTGGTCAGTCTTTGTCGCTGGCGCCGCAGGAGCGCCGGCCTGCAGAGCTTGCGCTGATGGCTGCGTATCTTCCACGCGCGGCGCGGCGGTGGCGGAGAGCTTGAGGTTGCCCCACTCCACTACGCTCTCAGCGCCGAGCGAGAGCAGCTCGTAGAAGCCGCGGTACTTGCGCGGCGAGAGTTCGCCCGCCTGGCGCACGAACACGCCGCCGTGTTTGGCATGTGGCTCCACCACCAGGGCAATCTGCCACGGCTGCGGGAAGAAGTGATCGTGCAGCCAGGTGTCATAGCCAGAAAGAAAGATGCCCATGCGTGGGTGGGTGTGATACCAACCCACGATGCACTTGTCTTCGTATTGCTCTTCCAGCGCGGAGAGCATGGCCACCTGGCTGTCATGCGTAAAGGTGAGGAAGGTGCTGCCTGAGCGCACCTGTTGGGCGGGCAGCAGTGCTTCCACGATGATGAATTCCGTACCGGCCTGGGGGTCATGGCACCAGCGCCCCGCCAGCCAGCCGCCCACCTCGTTGTCCATGTCGCTGGCGGCATGCACGCGGATGGTCTTGAGCACATCTGGCGAGAAGAACACGGGCAGCGGCGGCCGGGCACTGTCTTCGCCGGCGGCCAGCCAGCGCTGGGCGCGTGCCAGCGGCAGGCGCGCCGACTCGGGCGCGTGCTTGGGGCGCTGGTGTCCAGCGGACTGCCCTGGGGGCTTGTGCGCAGGCTGCCCGCTTGCAGGTTTGGTGTCAGAGGTCTTTGTGCTCATAACGCGGCCTTGTGAGGTGCGTGCCTGAGGGGAAGCAGGCACGCACCCTTCGCAAAGCAGGCTCGTTAGCCCGCGGTGACGTCGGCAGTGATGATGAGACGGTCATCGGCCGGGACGCCCGCGGCTTCCAGGGTCTCATCCTCTTTGAGCTCGCGGCCCAGGGCCTTGCTGTCCAGGCGGTAGCCCATCGGGCGGCCATCGGGGCCGGTGGTGGGCAGCTCCAGCGTAGTGGCCAGCTCGGGAATGAGTTCCTTCACTTCCACATCGTTGGGTACTTCGGCGGTGCGGCTGCCCCCGGAGGGCAGTACTACGGTTACGGGAATGTCAGCCATGTCTCAGTCTCCTTTTGGTAGGCGGGTTACTTCAATTTGATGCGCGGCTTTTGCTTCTGAGCAGGCTGCTTCTTGATGTGCACGCGCTCAGGGCGCAGCAGCTCACGCGTATCCACGGGGAAAAAGTTGGGATGCTTCTTGCGGTAGGCGCGGCTCCAGCGGGCCGCCTCTGCATCCCAGGGAAACGGCGGCTTGGTGGGGTCATCATGAAAGTTCTTGTACTGCACCATCTCGCCGATCATCAGCACCAGGCGGTCCAGCGAGCGGCTGGCCGTCCACCAGGCGGCATCCACGCACACCGTGCCATTGAGGTGGTTGATGTTGGGGTGCCACACCGGCGTGAGCCACTTCATGCCCGGCCAGCGCTGCGGATATTGGTTGTGCAGGTAGAT